>WRFY01000122.1 GCA_009783445.1 Candidatus Azobacteroides sp.
TAAATACACATTTATAAATTTAAAATACTTATAATCAAATGAATAAATATAAATATTAAAACTTATCAGTAAATATTAATGACGTTTATTATATTAATTCAAAACCTTTCAGGTAAATATTTCTGAATCGTCGTCTGCACGCGCCATGTCTCGTTGATGTATCGATACAGTTAATCAAAAAGCGCGCGGGAGTGGTCATCCCCGCGTTACATAGCGCTTTCTGTATACTTGTTCATATACTCTGTGGGCGACATTCCATAAAATTCTTTGAAACTGACAGAAAAATGGGAAAAATTACTAAATCCTACTGCTTCATATACTTGCGATACCGCTAATTTTTTGCTTGCCAGTAATTCGCCTGCCTTTTTCAACCGAATGGTACGGATGAAATCGCGCGCCGATTGGTTGGTCAACGCTTTCAACTTGCGATGCAGATGTACTCGGCTGATTCCCACTTCGGAACTCAACATTTCGACATTCAATTCTGGATTTTTGATATGATCATTGATGACTTTCAGGATTCTTTCCATCAAAGCTTCATCGTAGGATTTAAGTTCAATATTTTTGATTTTTCCCTCCGTATGCGATTGCATTTTGGCTTTCATCCGTTCGCGGTTGCTGAGCAGATTGGCAATCGTTTTTTTCAGGATTTCGGGATGAAACGGTTTCACCATGTAAGCGTCGGCGCCGGTATTCAATCCTTCCAACCAGTCTTCATCGTTCGATTTAGCGGTGAGCAAAAGTACCGGAATGTGGTCGATTTGAATATTAGACTTGATTTTCCGGCAAAGGGTGATCCCATCCATTTTCGGCATCAGTACATCGCTGATGACCAAATCGGGTTTTTCTTTCAGGATAAATTCCAGCGCGTCTTTCCCATTATCTATTTGGTTGATTTTGTAAAGCGGCGCCAATTCCATGCGGATATAATTGCTGATTCCGGGATCGTCTTCCACAATCAAGACGCGGTATTTTGTTCGCGCATAAACGGTACTGGGTTCTTCCGTTCCGTTTTCGCCGATTTCGAACAAGTTGTCTTTCTTGGAATAGGTAAAAGTCTGCAAAGGCGAATCTTCCGATATAACTTCCCTCTCATTTGTACTCAAATGACTGTTTCCTAATGGCATACGAATAGTGAAACGACTTCCGCTCCGGTCTTTCCGGTTTTCGGCATAGATCGTCCCTTTCTGCAATTCCACCAGCGAACGCGCCAGATACAGTCCGATACCTGTTCCATAATGCGAACGGGTGACTTCGTTTTCGATTTGATAAAAGTGTTTGAATATCTGATCGAGTTGATTTTCGTCAATTCCGCTTCCCGTATCCAATACCTGAATTTCAAAATAATTCCTCAAGGGTCCAGTTGTGGAATCATCGGTTCCGGTAAGCAATTCCACGCTTATTTCGCCTTCTTCCGGCGTGAATTTAAAAGCATTGGAAAAAACGTTAAACAGCACTTTGTCGAAATTATTCAAATCGACCCAGACTTTCAGTTCCGGCCATGGACTATGGAATACGAAACGAATCTTCTTTTTTTGTGCCATGTATTCAAACGCTTGCATGATATCCTGAATGAAACCTACCATATCCGTTTCCCGCTCTTTGACTTGCATCTGACCGCGATCGATTTTCCGGATATCCATTAACTGATTGATCAAGCGCAAAATGCGTTGGGCGTTCCGGTAGATCAATAAATAAGTATTTTGCAGTTTAGGGTCTTTGTTGTTCATCAATAACTTTTCCAAAGGGCCCATAATCAATGTCATGGGAGTACGAATTTCGTGCGAAATATTGGTGAAAAACTGCAATTTGGCTTCATTGATCTGATCGGCATGTTCCAGACGAAGCATCTCGTTTTTCTCTTTGATTCGCGACGAAATGAAATAATAGGCTCCATATATCAGCGACATCATCAGCAGACCGTAAATCACTTTTGCGAGCGGAGTTGCATACCATGGCGGATGAATGGCAACCGCAATGGTCAGAACACTTGACTGGTTTCCTTTGTCGATAGCTTGACAGGAAAATTTGTATTTTCCGGGAGGCAGATTGGTGTAGGTGACGCTATTAGTTCCGGGCAATGTATTGATCCAGTCGTTATCGAAATTTTCCAAGCGGTATCGATACGATATTCCTTCGGAATCGGCATATTCCAAGGTCGAAAGTTCGAAGGTGAAAACATTGTCGTGCGCACCGAGACTGATTTCCGACGTTTCCATGACGGGTTTGTCAAAAACAACTTTTTTCCCGAATAAATAAAAATTGGTCACATATACATTTAAGTTTTTCTTTTTGAAATGAATTTCGTTAGGGTAAAAGCTGGTGATTCCGTTGATTCCTCCAAAAAACAATTCCCCATCGAACGATTTGCATTGGGCGCGGTAAGTAAATTCATTCCCTTGCAAACCATCGGATGCATAGAAATTCGTGAACTTGTCGTCCTTTGGCGAATATTTGGAGATGCCGGAAAGTGTGCTTAACCAGATATTTCCATTTTCGTCTTCTTCGATGGCGCAAATTTCATTGCTCGACAATCCATTGCAAATGGTAAAGAGTTTGATTTCTCTGCTGGTCTTGTTCATCCGCACCAAACCTTCGTCCGTACTGATCCATATATTGTCGTGCCGATCGTCTTGTAAGGCGAAAATAATGTCGCTCGGCAGGCTGGAATTTTCCTTTTTGTAATTCTGTAATACGTTGGTACGGGTATCCAGACAGCTCAATCCTCCCAACGTTCCCATCCATAAGCATCCTTTGTCATCGTATATGATGGAATTAATCCAATTGCTCCTCACCTCATCGTTTTCCCCTTCTTGGAAATAATGGGCAGTAATAGATCGAGAAGCAATGTGGTAGTTATACAATCCGCCGCCGTAAGTACCAATCCACAGTCCGCCTTTTTTATCGCCGGTGATGCAATAAACTTTGTTGCTGGAGAGCATTTTGTTGGTTTGGTTGCTAATGGAAGAGCAATTGCCTGTCCGTTTGTCGAACAGCGCCAGCCCATCCAGATAGGAACCCAACCACAAACGTCCGTCGTCTGTATCGTAAATACAGAGGATGGTATTGGGAACCGAAGGATACTCGTCGGTATGTTTGTAGTGCCGCACCTGCTGAGTTTGTTCGTTGATGGCATACAATCCGTCGTTGTCTGTACCCACCCAGATAATTCCTTCTTTATCTTTGTGAATCGCCATAATGCAATTGGAGCCGATGCTGTTTTTGCGAAACGATTTGTAACCGTAGTATTTGAATCCGTTGGGATTAGCAGGAATAAAAAACAGACCTCTCTCGTAAATACCCGCCCATATATTGCCGTCTCGATCTTGTATCAAACTATGTACCTTGGAGGAAGAAAAATTAAAAGGCGAAGAAAACGGTTCATATGCTTCGAGCGTTTGTTGTTGCGGATTGTATCTTTTCATTCCGAAACCGTCGGTACCGACTAATAATTGTCCGGAATAATCGAAAATCAAGGCTTTTACCGGAAGATGTCCGTTGCCTTCCGTGTCGGTGATATGACTGATTTTCATCGTCTTCGTTTCGAATTTGTTTACTCCCCCATCCAATGTTCCAACAAACACTTCACCGTTTCTCCCTTCGCAAATAGCCGAAATCACATTGCTGCTGATGCGTTTTTCCAAAGGAGAAGAAAGATTGTAAATCGAGTACTCAGACGTATCGAAAGAATAGACGTGCAAGCCGCTGTCTTCCGTTCCAATCCATAGCCGGTTGCTTGAATCTTCATAAATGAGCGTCAAGATGCAATTATCCAACTGCTTATTCAATAATGTTTCAGGTTGGCATTGAGTATCTCCTTTCTTGAGCGAAAATAGTCCGCAACTGGTCGCGAACCAGACATCGCCGTTTTTTCGTTCACAAATGGATACTACAGAAGGATTTATTCGAGTTCTGTTTTCATCATAAAGAGCAACTTCTTGAAAAGCGTCCCGACGACGATCGTATTTCATCAGTCCTCCATAACAATAGACCCAAAAATTTCCGGAGGAATCTTCAAACAAGACTTTTATATGGTTGCTTTTCAGCGTGGCAGTATCGTTGGACGATTTTTTATATACAGTAAATTGAGTTCCTTCAAACTTGTTCAATCCATTTTCGGTAGCAATCCAGATAAAACCTTTCTTGTCCTGATAAATCTGGTTAATCAGACTGTTGGACAGACCTTGTTCTGTAGAGTAAAATTTGGTGGTTTGAGAGAGCGCCGTCAAGTTATACCCAGAAAACAGGCAAAGCAAGAGAATTAGTTTCTTTAGTGGGTTCATCAAATTACGTTTAAGATTAAGCGGTATCAAAGATAGTTAAAAGTTAGTGGATGTAAAAATGTTCTTCTACAGTTCACTTACTTTTCAGATTACAAAAATAATCAATTCTTTTATAAACCCGAAAAAGACGCAAAAAAACTTTCAATATATTATTATGGTAGAAAACGGAGTGCGCACAAAAGTTGAAGATATAAAAAACTGCCCAAAAGTCATTTTTCCGTCACGACGGGTAAAAACCCGTCATCTTACGACTGCGAGGTCCCCCACTTCTCTCTACATCCTCGCAGCGACGGAAAAAATGACTCTTTAGGCAGCTGAAAACTAAGGTATGGTTGCTTCACTCACCCGTAGGAAATTAATATTTATGATCTTACCTAAAATTATTGGGTTGTTGCCTTACCCCTTTGCCATCGTTCGTATCGGCCACATCCCACCATACGCGCGTTCCGGTGGGAACATATTGCGCATTGGGATTGTTTTGCAAAGCTTCTGAAGGATAAGCGATCCGTTTGATAAACTTGCCTTCCGAAACGTCGCCTCCAGATGAATTAATCAAAGGCAGTTGGATGAAAGATGGATAATCCGTCCGGCGGAATTCAGCCCATCCTTCATTGCCATTTGGAAAGACTGCCAGCCATTTCTGCGTAATGATTTGTTCAAGCATCCCTTCCCGGTCGCTGTTTGCAAACGGATTGGCGTTGGCATCCTGCAGAATGTGCAGACTATTGATATATTTCTGTTCTTCTGAGGAAGAAATATGGTAATACTGCATGGACGCGGAAATTCCTTCCAGAAAATAATTGAATGGCGTTTTATCCATTGCGCCGGCCCAACCCCTCAAAGAAGCTTCGGCCAGTAGAAAACAACTTTCAGCATAACTCAACCATATGCTTTCCCGTCCATATCCAAACCATGCATCGTTCCGCAATACTTTGGCGTTCAATCCGTACGAACGCAACAAGGAATGTTTGAAACTTGGTTTCTGTATATCAAAATCTCCCGAATGCGAGCCTAAAAAATCGCGAGTCGATTCGATCGGATGAGTTTCTGTACTACCCACTTCCAACGGGCGATACCAGCATACCCCGCAGCGCGGATCCAAAATAAAACTTTGGGTTTTGTATCCGATTTCCAAATCTTTATTCATTCCGGCATCGGACCATTTATAACTACATAAGGCATAAATATTTTCGTCGCCTCCCGAATTTTCTCCACCCAGGTCGACAGGAGCAAATTTGGGTACCGTTTTCAGACAGTCGTCGTTACTTTGCATCAGTCCTCCCGGATGAATCAATGCCGCTTCTCCTTCTTTCCGAGCTTTTTCTGGGTCTGCATTTGCTATCCGCAACGCTAAACGCAAGCGCAAGGTATTTCCGAAGCGAACCCATTTATTGACGTCGCCGCCATAACAACGGTCGTTCGTACCCCAATTGAAAGCATTCTGATCTTCCGGACGAATATGGTTCAGGGCATCGTCCAACAAATCGAATATAATGTCGTATACTTCCTTTTGCGTCTTAAAGGATGCGCTTTCCGAATCCGACAAGCCTTGCAATTGTTTATCCGATAATGGAACATCGCCATAAGTATCTGTCAACATGGATATTAAAAAGGAATAATAGATACGGGTAATATAAAACGCATTCAAATACGGACCGGTATTGTTTTTAAAATCATGTCCCACAAACCATAAAGAACGCACCAATGCTCGGTATTCGGCTGTGCGATGCAAATAAAAATGATTCCACCGCGAGTCGCTCCATCCTGCATGATACATATAGGTAGGCGTATCCATAATCCACGACGGATTCATATTGGCAAAATATCCGGCATAAATATCATGCGTCAAATTGGTAGTGATCTGGTAGTCGTTGTATAATCCTTCGTATGAAAAGTTCCTGAATTCGGAACCAATACCGGAAATATTCGCTTGTAATTGAGCTAATTCCTCAATACTGATCGAATCTCCCAAATAAATGCCTTCTCCGAACCCTTCGCTCTTTCCCGGGTCGGGAGGATACAGAGGCGTATTGATCGCGTCGAATCCATCCGTACAGGATAGGCCTATCCAGATCATGCCCAGTAAAAAAATTCCTCTTTTCACTTTCTTGCTATTTTTTTTGATTTTATTGATCGTTTTCATAATCGGTATATATTAAAAGCTAACGTTAATTGAAAATCCCAAGGTGCGGGAATCCGGAATTGCAAGATAATCAAATGCTTGCGAATACATGCTTGTGCTAAACCCGCCTTCGGGATTTGTTCCCGGAGTACGTTTCAACAAATAACACAAGTTGCGGGCAACAAATGAAAACTTACAGATACTGAACGGAGTATTCTTCAGCAGGTCTCGCCCAATGGAATAGCCCAATGCCAATTCTCTGAATTTGACGTAAGAGGCGTCGAATACAAATTCTTCCGCAACTCCTGCGTCCGTACCTGTATTTCCAATGAAGCGATAATAATCTTCGTAACTGATTCTGGTTGTATTAGGCGTTCCATCGGTGTAAACTCCTTTCAATACAAACGTTTCATTTCTATTTTCCGTTCGTTTAGACGTTCCGTAGTGAGTAGCGATTGCGTCGGAAACGGAAATGATATTGCCGCCAAATTTCATATCTATAAGCGCCGACACGAAAACATTTTTATACGACAAGCGAGGAGCTGCCGACATCGTCAATTTCGGTTGGATATTTCCTATTGCTCTTTCTTCCAGTTTTTTACTTCCATCTAATTCGGGTAAACCAGTATATTTATTGATGATGGGGTTTCCATTTTCATCGCGCTTGACTACTCGCGTAGCATAAATATCGCCCAACTTACCGCCTTCTACCGCACCGACAGTGAAAAAGAAACGATCAACTCCGTCGCCAAAATCCACGTATTTCACATCTGGATTCAATTTTTTTACCGTAGTCAAGTTATGCGCCATATTGAAATCCAGACCTACTTCCCAATCCTTGGTTCGCAGCGGAACAGAATAGAATGCAAATTCCAATCCTTGATTCTGGATGTTTCCGGCATTGATTCGTCTTCGGTCGTATCCGGTGGATTTATCATGAGGTATAAACATGATCTGGTTTTTCGTCAACGAACGATAAATAGTAAAATCAAAACCCAGACGATTGTTGAAAAATTTCATTTCCAGACCCGCTTCGTAAGAGGTATTCATTTCTGGAACTAAATTACTATCAACCAAAACGTTGTCTAATAATGACTGAGGCCCTGTAAAACTTTGTTCGGGATGATAATACGGACGCAAGGCATAAGGTTCGGTATCTTTACCCGCTTTTGCATACGAAGCGCGCAGTTTGGCATAAGTCAGCCAGTCAGGTATTGTTTTCCCCATTTTCCGCATCCATTCGGTACCAATAAAACTGAGACTGAACGAAGGATAAAAATAAGATTTAGTCAAGGTTGACGACCAGTCGTTCCGTCCGGTTATATCCAACGAAACATAATCGTTGTAAGCCATTTGAAACATTCCAAAGAGAGAATTGATCCGTTTTCGAATCAGGTATTGATTGGCAAATGTCGGGATTCCGCCCTTCATGTAAATGTCTTTCCCTGCATTGTTGATATACCAATTTCCTTTTTGCGCCATGTTGCGGGCAGACGCCGCCAACGATTCGCTGTTTTGATACATGGCATTTCCCCCTAAGCCATAATCCACGCGGATTTTTTCTCCGATGGGGTTATTCCCGCGAAACAGAAATTCGGCATTCATCTCGACGAAATTATTTTCCTTTTTCGTAAATAGATCATCCAACAAAATACTTTCGACATTACCACCCAATCCGCGATCAGTTTCTTCGATCTTGGTACGGAAGTAATCTGCCGATAATTTTCCTGTAGCATACAACCAATCCGTAAAATTGATCTTCATCGAATGATATCCAAATACGCGCCAACGTTCGTCCATATTGGAGCGTCGGTTGTGAATCCAATAGGGGTTCATGATATCCTGCGTCGGCCCCAGCCAATTTTGATGCACATACGACTCCTGTCCAAACTGGTTGGCTTCTTTCCGAGAATAATATTTACGCAAATCATTCAAGTTAATGTTGTTAGGCAAATACATCAATTGGAACATTTCTCCATACTTGCCGATATACGGACGATTGTCTGCGCGAGTATTGGAAAGCGATATTTTACTATCGAAACTTAAATACGGATTAATTGTTTTCCCGGAATTCAAATCAATATTGTATTTTTTTAATTTTTCGCCTTCAAAGAATCCGCTGCTGTTCAGATAACCGAAGGAAAGCCGGTAGTGCGAATCTTCCGTTACATTTCCTATGGCAAGCGTATGATTTTGTGAAAAACCGGTATTGAAATAATCTTTCAATTTATTCCCATACAAACTGTAAGGGACGGCGGCGTTGTTATCATTTTTCCACCAGGCCGGAACCGATTTTCCGTCCAGCTTGGGTCCATAACTGAATGGAGTTCCCGAATCGAATACTCCATTCAAGCCTTGTCCGTAAATTGTTTGCATCTTTAAAGTTTCCGCCACGCTGCTCCATGTAAAAGCCGAATTGTAATTCACGCCAAATCCCTGACTTTTAGTTCCTTTTTTAGTGGTGACTAGGATGACTCCATTTCCCGCGCGAGAACCGTACAAAGCCGCAGCGTTTGGGCCTTTTAGTACCGAAATGGTTTCGATATCCTCCGGATTGATGTCAATAGCTGTTCCTCCTCTGTCAATTCCTCCATAGAGGGAAACGCTGGAATCGCTATCGTCGCCGTATGGAATTCCATCCACAACCCAAAGCGGCTGATTATTATCGGTAAAAGAAGAATTGCCTCGAATCGTTATTTTTGTCGAACCATTTAACCCCGTAGGAGCTATATTCATCTGTATTCCAGCAATTTTTCCTTGCAAAGCGCCTGCCGTTGAAGCATTTCCAGTTTGATTCAAATCGTCGCTTTTTATTTCTTGAATGGAATAACCTAATAATTTTTTTTCGCGTTTGATGCCCAAAGCAGTAACAACTACTTCGCCAATTACCTGAACGTCTTCCCGCATAACCAAATCTATGACAGTCTTATTTCCTACGGCAACTGTCTGCGTAAAGTAACCAATATAGGAAAATTGCAGGGAGGTTTGACCGGAAATCACTTCGATGCGGTAATTTCCATCTGCATCGGTCACCGTTCCGATATTCGAACCGATAACTGCAATGCTCACCCCAATCAACGGTTCATGTTTTTCGTCAACTACAGTTCCCGTTATAAACTGTTTACGTTGTTGGATTTCCTGTTGGCCTTCCATTGGAGCTGTCAATGGATCTTTTGCCGACAAATAAACAATTTTCTCTTCCATAACATAAGAAACATTCATGTCTTTCAACAGAATATTCAAGGTTTCCTTCAAATTTTTGTTGGTCGTTTTCAGGTCTTTCACAGGCAAACGTGCCAACTGATCGTCGTAAAAGAAGTGATAATCGCTCTGCTTTTCTATAGACACAATAGCTTGCTTTAAGGTTGCGTTTTTCAACGAAATGGATATTTGCGCCCGAGCAGCCGGACTAAATCCAAGCATAACAAAGAATAAAAGCAGAAAGAGATAAATTTTTTTCCATTTATCTCTTCGTGTGAAAAAAGAGTTTTTCATGATTCATTCGTTTTTTAACATTAAGAAATACTATATATCTACGAATAAAACAATCAAGAAAGAAATAATACTTAATATTTTGTCATTTTTTTTGTCAATAAATTAGAATGTTAAATATTAAAAGCTGAATAATCTGAAATTTGCAAACAAAAAGAAAAGTATATTTTAGAAATAATCTTAAAATGGGCGTTGTTGCTTCTGATCGATTATTATTTGATATTTATTGACAAACTTTCGCAGATTAAAATTCACGGTTAATCCAATATCGTTTCCTGCTGAACGTGATGTAGTCATGCGTTGTGCAATATATACGAAATAAAATGCCAACAAGCTAATTAATAGCTTGTTGGCATTTTATTTCGTACCCGGAGCGGGACTTGAACCCGCACAGCCATAATGGCCACAAGATTTTAAGTCTTGCGTGTCTACCATTCCACCATCCGGGCAGACCTTTACTGAATAGTTTTTTTTGAGCGCATGAAAAGTAAAAAGCTTATTTCGATTTTTAACTTTTCGGGGGTCAAAATTAGTCATTATATTTGAATCCGCCAAAATATTTAAAGTCAAGTTCTGATTTTTTTCGTACTTTTGCCTCTATAAAAATTGCATAATTCACAATTCAAATGATTCTATTCTTTCAAACGCTTGTAAATTCTGTTTTAGCAGTAGAAACAAGGGAAAAATTAAGCCCTGAAAATATCAAAAAATTAATTTGGCTGTTTGGCGATGCCCAATTATTGAGTAAGCAAAGGATCGACGCTTGGTTCATAGGCCCGCGCAGAGAAATGGTTACTCCGTGGAGTACGAATGCGGTGGAAATTACTCAAATCATGGGCGTGCAGGGAATTACACGAATAGAAGAATTTTTTATCGTTGAAAATCAGCAAGCTTCCTGCGATCCGATGCTTCAGAGAATATACGGCGGCATTGGGCAGGATGTATTTACGGTTCGCAAGCAACCCGACGATATTATTCCGGTGGTCGATATTGCGGCTTTCAACCAAGAGGAAGGATTGGCTTTAAGCCCCGAAGAAATAGATTATCTGGAAGGAATAAGTCAGAAATTGGGACGTAAATTGACCGACAGCGAAGTGTTTGGTTTTTCACAGGTGAATTCGGAACATTGCCGGCACAAGATTTTTAACGGTCAATTTGTGATCGACGGAATAGAAAAAGAATCTACGCTTTTCCAATTGATCAAGAAAACTTCGCAGCTTCATCCCAATCAATTGGTTTCGGCTTACAATGACAATGTAGCGTTCAATCAAGGACCTATCGTTGAACAATTTGCACCTGATTGCGACGATCAGCCCAGTTTTTTCGAAATCCAAACCATCGAAACGGTTCTTTCTTTGAAGGCGGAAACGCACAATTTTCCTACTACTGTTGAACCTTTCAATGGCGCTGCGACCGGAACAGGCGGCGAAATCCGCGATCGTTTGGGAGGAGGAAAAGCTTCTTTGCCAATGGCCGGAACGGCCGTTTATATGACGGCATATCCCCGTTTTCTATCCCAGAAGGGAGAGAACCGGTCGTGGGGTTTGCCTCCTCGGAAATGGCTCTATCAAACGCCCGAGCAAATTCTGATCAAGGCTTCGAACGGCGCTTCCGACTTTGGAAACAAATTTGGCCAACCTTTGATTTGCGGGTCTGTTCTGACTTTTGAAATAGAAGAAAATAACAAGCAATATGCCTACGATAAGGTGATTATGCTGGCCGGAGGCGTGGGATTCGCTCGGAAGGAAGATGCTTTGAAAGAGCATGTAGAAGCGGGAGAAAAAATAGTCGTTCTGGGCGGCGATAATTATCGGATCGGGATGGGCGGAGGCGCCGTTTCATCGGTAGATACAGGCGAATATGCCAGCGGAGTCGAATTAAATGCGGTGCAACGGGCGAATCCCGAAATGCAGAAACGGGTGGCAAACGTGATCCGTGCGCTGGCTGAATCTGGCGATAACCCCATTGTTTCGATTCACGACCATGGCGCGGGCGGACATTTGAATTGCCTTTCCGAGTTGGTGGAAACGACCGGCGGAATAATCCACATGGGCGAACTGCCGGTGGGCGATCCGACTTTGTCGGCTAAAGAAATCATCGGAAACGAAAGTCAGGAACGCATGGGGTTGGTATTGAAGCAGAAAGATATCGATCGAGTGCGAGCCATTGCCGAACGTGAACGCGCTCCGATGTATGTGGTGGGAGAAACGACCGGCGATATGCAATTGGTTTTCGAACAAAAAGACGGCCAACGGCCTTTGGACATGCAGTTAAGCGATTTCTTTGGAAAGCCGCCCCGCACGGTGATGAACGATGTTTCGATCGGGGAAACTTTTCGTACCTTGGAATATGAACCTGAAAAGATAGACGAATACCTCGAAAATGTGTTGCAATTGGAATCCGTGGCTTGCAAGGACTGGCTGACCAATAAGGTAGATCGTTCGGTGACTGGAAAGGTAGCCCGTCAACAATGTCAAGGTGAAATTCAATTGCCTTTGAGCGATTTGGGCGCTGTGGCCTTGGACTATAGGGGGCAAGCCGGTATGGCCGCTTCCATTGGCCACGCTCCGCTAACAGCCATGGCGGATGCCGCCGCTGGATCGGTGATGGCGGTAGCCGAAGCCTTAACCAATATTGTATGGGCGCCTTTGAAAGACAAGCTTCAAAGCGTTTCTTTGAGCGCCAACTGGATGTGGCCTTGCAAAAATCCGGGCGAGGACGCTCGCCTGTATCGAGCCGTCGAAGCTTGCTCTCAGTTTGCTTGCGAATTGGGAATCAATATCCCTACGGGAAAAGATTCTTTGTCGATGACTCAAAAATACGGAAATGAAAAAGTGTATGCTCCCGGAACGGTGATTATTTCGGCTGGAGCCGAAGTTTCCGACGTCCGGAAAATCGTTTCTCCTGTTCTAATCAACCAACTGAATACCACCTTGTATTATATTGATTTTTCTTCTTGTGCATTTCATTTGGGCGGTTCGGCTTTGGCACAGTCACTGAACCGGATAGGGAGCGAAACGCCCACAGTAAAAGAGGCGGCTTATTTCAAAAAAGCGTTCAACGCCATTCAAGATTTGGTTGAAAAAGAATGGATATGGGCTGGTCACGATATTTCGGCAGGCGGTATGATCACTTGTTTGCTGGAAATGTGTTTTGCCAATTGTGAAGGAGGCTTGAATATCAATTTGGATGGTTTTTCGGAAACCGACTGGATAAAAATCCTTTTCTGTGAAAATCCCGGCATCATTATTCAGGTCGAAAACAAGGAAGCAGCGGAAGGATATTTGAACGAACAAGGCATTGTTTATCTGCCGATTGGTCATCCCGCGCAAGGACGCCGCATTTCTCTATCGAAAGGAGGAATGCAGCACGAGTTGGAAATCGATCTTTTGCGGGATATTTGGTATCATTCTTCTTATCTCTTAGATAGGGAGCAGTCGGGCGATTGCCTGGCTAAAAAACGACAAGAAAACTACAAACGACAACCGCTTCAATTCCACTTCTCCTCTGCTTTCAATGGCTGTTTGCAGACTTATTCCCTTTTGGCCGATCGCAAAAAACCATCCGGCATTCGGGCGGCTATTATTCGGGAAAAAGGAACAAACGGCGAACGCGAGATGGCTTATTCCTTGTATTTGGCCGGCTTCGATGTGAAGGACGTACATACGACCGATTTGGTTTCTGGACGCGAAACGCTGGAAGGCGTCCAGATGATTGTTTTTTGCGGCGGATTTTCACATTCCGATGTCTTGGGATCGGCCAAGGGTTGGGCCGGAGCTTTCCGTTACAACGAAAAAGCGAAAGAAGCGTTGAAACAGTTCTACGCTCGTCCCAATACCTTGAGTCTGGGCGTTTGCAACGGTTGCCAATTGATGGTGGAACTGAATTTGCTCTGTCCGGAACATTCGGAAAAGCCGCGCATGCTTCACAACGATTCCCATAAATTCGAGTCGGCATTTGTTGCTGTAGAAATACCCGAAAATCAATCGGTACTATTTCATTCGCTAGCTGGAAGCCGGTTAGGTATTTGGGTGGCACATGGAGAAGGTCAGTTTCATTTACCTTTGCCGGAACAAAACTATGCGATTGTCGCCCGATACGCTTATGAGGATTATCCGGCGAATCCCAACGGTTCGGATTATGCCGCAGCCGGAATCTGTTCCGCCGACGGTCGTCATTTAGCCCTGATGCCGCATCTGGAACGCTCCATTTTTCCTTGGCAATGGGCTTATTATCCGCAGAACCGCCACAAAGACGAAATCAGTCCATGGATTGAAGCCTTTGTAAATGCCCGCCGGTGGTTGGAAGGCCGATAAGGTCGATTAAAAACCGTATCTTTCAAAGCTCCCTTAAAAAAGTATGCTCATTTTAATCTACTGCAAAATAATAATTTACAATATGAGAAATAGGATCGTGTCATAAATAACCAATTTAAGAAATAAATATTCCGGCAGTAAATGTTTTACAACAAGTAGCCGCCTAATTTATGACACTACCCTGTGTTTTTAACTTGACGGATATAAATCGCATCGTAAGGGTGAAAATAAAAGGATATCCTTTATTCCGAACAAACGCCTCTCAGATAAATCACAATATTTTGATCCATTCCGCCGCCGCTAATCGTCAGAATCGCATTATGCACCCCGTATTTTTGGGGATGATAAGTGATTTCAAGCGAATAACCCTTTCCGGAATTGACAGCCGCCGCTCGAACAGAAGAAGCCGCCAAGTCGAAACTATCTTTATTGGTTCCCTTCAAGACAAGGGAAAGTTTTCCCGACAGCGATGTTCCTTTAATAATAATCGTTTGGGCAACTTCTGAATTTTTCTGAATTTTTCCAAAATAAATTTCACTGAGATGGGCTGGAGTTATCAACATGGGTTTATTCATCTCTGGTAAATGAAAAACATAGTTTACGGAATCGCCCCAGATATACTCTACCAACTGAGGGTAATCTATAAACGGATTCCGGTTGTTCTGATAGAAATAAACTTCTTCGTTGCGAATGATTTCCTTTTCGCTAACAGGGTCTTCTCTATGCCATTTCAACAACATGTCCCGCGCCCAAGGCTTCAAAACGGGATACGTTTCGTTGTTCAACATGCTCAGCGCTTCACTTCGCCAAAGTGAGGCATAATCTTCATAACAAGTAATGATATAAAAATAAGCGCGAGCAAAATCGCCCTTGTATTCATCCGCCGGTTCAAAAGCGATGGCTTTGGAAGCATTTGAATAATGATAAGTGTTTTTACCTACTTTAGAAATGCCATTGTCGAAACTTGGACGACTCACTTCCCCCAACATGTGATTGGCTTTTGCCTGATTAGTCTCTCCGTCGGAAGGGAAAAGATGATTCAGATCGCTATATGCTGCATATTTTTCCGCTTCGCTGGAAACTGCCCACCAACTCTTCGGAAATGCGTGCTCCCTTTGAACATCGGTTGGCCGTTGTCCCTGTTTCGAACTGTAATAACGTACTTTGTTGGAATACATATCCCACACGCTAATCCCATCATCTTTTACGTCCGTTGTACGGTAGTAATAAAACAAATCACTATAGTTCAATACTATATGATTTTTAAGGATGCGATGCAAAGCCGTTTTCAGTTGTTTATTCTCTTTTTGGTGGATATTTTTGTAATAACCGGCCGGGATTTGAGAAGAAAGCGTGAAACTGATGGCCAACAAAAAAACAATCCAGTAATATCTCAAGCTAAACATAGAAAAAGAAGGAGAATAAAGAATATTATTCCGTTCCTGCCTTGAAGCGTTTATTCAGGAAGTCCGTTACATCTTTCGTAATATTATAATGATCGTCTGCGTAAAGAATCGTACTGTTGGCCGTCTTAGTGAAAATCATTTGATATTTTTGTGGATTATTGTACTCTTTAATTCCCAGATTGAGGGAATCGGAAACTTTTTGCTGGATTAATTTTTGTTCCAAAGCCAATTCCTGTTCCATTTGGGAAGCTCTTTTTTCCAAGTCTTGCTGCATACGTTGCAATCGGGTTTGTTCCTGAAGCATTCTTTCCTGACTCAGAAAAGCATTGTTTTGCGCTTTCTGTTCAAAACTAGCTACTTCACTTTGGAACTTTTGATAACTCGAATTCAATGAACCGTTTTGTTTGCTTAATTTGGTTTCGTAAGTAGAAACTAAATGGTTGTAAAATTCAAAATGGCGAAGTAATGAATCCACGTCGACGTATGCTACCGGCAAATAAGAAGGAGTCGCTTCATTTCCCCCGCCGCTTGCCCCTTGATCGGTTTTATTTTCTTTGTTGTTACATTGTACAAAAAATAAGAGAATTGCAGCAACTGCCACAATTTTAAGGATAGCGGGTTTAATTTTTTTCATAAATAAATAGTTATAATTCATTTTTACCGCACAAATATAAGGCAATTTATCGTTAAATAGGCTATTTTTTTTTGTTAAATCTATTTTTTTTTGTTTCTTTATCGTTTCAAATCATTTTTTATACATTATAGTAATTGTTGAATATGGAAATAAAAGATTTAAAACCTTCTTTGATATGGAATTTGTTTGTCCAGATTACTCAAATTCCGCGACCATCTGGAAAAGAAGAGAAAATTGTGAATTTTTTAATTGACTTCGCTAAAAAGCATCAGCTGGAAGTCAAAAAAGATCAAGCGATGAATGTAATGATCCGGAAACCAGCTACTCCGGGGAAGGAAAATTTGCGAACTGTTATCTTGCAATCGCATGTAGATATGGTTTGTGAAAAAAATAGCGATGTTGATTTTAATTTCGAAACCGGAGCGATTCAGACTTACGTGGAAAACGGATGGGTAAAAGCCAAGGGAACTACTTTGGGCGCCGACAATGGCATCGGCGTGGCGGCAGCTCTGGCTATTTTGGCTTCGACCGACATTGAACACGGCCCAATAGTTGCTCTTTTTACCAGCGATGAAGAAAACGGTCTGACAGGAGCCAATGCCATGCAGTCCGATTTTCTGCCGGGAGATATTCTGCTAAACTTAGACAGCGAAGATTGGGGCGAATTTTGTATTGGCTGCGCAGGCGGCAAAAACACCACCGGCTTTTTTACCTATCAAGAAGTACCGGCTCCAAAAGATTATTTCTGGTTCGAAATACAAATTTCAGGACTGACAGGCGGCCATTCGGGGTGCGATATCCACAAGGGATTGGGCAATGCCAACAAGATTCTTGCTCGTTATCTGTATGCTTTGTCGAAGAAATGTCCAGTCATTTTGTCGAAAATCGATGGAGGAAACTTGCACAATGCGATTCCCCGCGAAGCAAGCGCCACAGTAGGCATTCCTATGGATGAAAAAGAAAATGCCATTATCGTATCCAACCTGTTGCAAGCCGATCTTCAACGCGAATTGCCGGAAGAAGACAAAGCCGTAAAATTACATCTCCGAACAGTAGAAGCTCCCTCTTCCGCTATTGACGAGGATACCGGAAACAGGTTAATATTAGCGCTTTACGCTCTTCCTCACGGCGAGCTGGGATGGAGTTTCGATATGCCGGGCATGGTAGAAACGTCTACCAATCTGGCATCTATAAAAATGAAGGAAGGAAATAAAATCGTCGTTACCACCAGTCAGCGAAGCGCTACCGCTTCATTAAAAGACAATACGGTGAATATGGTAAGTTCTGTGTTCAGTTTAGCTGGAGCCGAAGTCGTCTCTTCCGATGGTTATTCGGGATGGAAACCCAACCCAAACTCATCTGTTTTACAGATTTCGGAAGACGTTTTCGAAAAAATATCCGATGAAAAGCCCAAAGTCGTTGCCACTCATGGCGGCTTGGAATGCGGTTTATTTCTCGAAAAAAATCCGAATTTGGATATGATTTCCTGTGGTCCCACCATTTTAGGAGCGCATTCTCCAGAAGAACGACTCGAAATTGCATCTGTAGAAAAATGGTGGAATTTCTTGACGGAATTGCTCCCTTCGATTCCCGAAAAATAAGTCTTGGGGAGTCGGGAAAAAGATTGTGCCCTTGCGAGCTTGGCGTCCTACTTTATGGCAAAATGTCTCGCAAGGGCAGTTTGCCTATATTCTGCAAATAATTAATCACTTCATATTCAAAAAACGATTTCATCTTTTACAAATTCTGCTGTTATTGTTTAGTGGAAACAAGAGGGTAATTTGTGTATAAACTCTTTCGGGTAAAGTTGCAAACGAAAAACAAATCCCCCTCCGGATTTCACCCATCTCAGAATTATAGATTAAATATCAGTTATCGTAATTTTTTAAAAACAGGAGAAGAGAAAAATAAACAAAAACGTACAGAATCACTTCTCTACGTTTTCTTAGTGTTAACCTGTAAGATACTTGGTTAAATAGGGAGGGCAACCACGCCTCCTTTCTCTTTTCTGTTAGTTAAAATCAAATTTTACCAAAACCGTTAAATATGAAAAAACCTTAATCACTGCAAAGGAAAGATTTTTTTCTCTTTTTAAAAAACAAAATAGGTTATTTTTTTGTTATCCATTTGTTATTTTTTTTATCATTTGAATTTGTTTGTTTTCAACGGGTTTATACCTGTATTGCAATTCTCTACAAAATAAAATATCAAAGGAATCGCATTTGTATTCAAATATAATACTCCAACAGATCGATCAATCCCGCCTGCAATGCGTATTTGGTTGCTTCATGAGCATTGTTTATTTCTAATTTACGAAATATATTTCGGCGATGCGTATTGACCGTATGAAAACTAAGGTTCTTTTCCCATGCAATTTCTTTGGTCATTTTTCCTAACGCTATTTCGCGCAATATCACTTTTTCGGTAGTCGTCAACTTGTCCGGCGCTATGGGTTTAGGCACGCCTCCTTCCAATGCCGATTTTGCCATTTCGCATAGGTAGACTTCTCTGTTCGAAACTGTTTGGATGGCTTTGGATATTTCTTCCTTCTTATCATGCTTCATCACCACACTGATGGTCTGTCCAGCCAGCAGTACTTGACGTAAAAAAGTTTCTCCCAATTCATCCGAAAAAAGCAACCATGAAGATTCTTTGGCTCCGGTTTGCATATTTAAAAATTGACTGACGGAGGAATAATCAAACAACGTATAATCCAGTATCACAACTGATTCGGGATAAAGGTTTAGTTTTTCTTGAAGTTCGTGATGCGAGGCGGTTTCAATAATCGTAATTTCTTCGTTTTGTCGACGCAACAAGGATGTCAATCCTTCTCGTGTAATATACTGATTATCAGCTAATATATATATATTCATTGGGTATATTTACTTTACTTAGTTGCGCAAAATTAAACAAAATACTATAAATGTGGTATTTTGCAAAAGTATTATTTTTTCTACTTTTGCATTCATAAATTTTAATAAGAAAAACCATGGCAAAAATTGCAAGTAAATTGACAGATTTGATAGGCAACACGCCTTTATTGGAGTTAGGAAATTATGCAAAATTACAAGAGGTCGAAGCTCGCATAATCGGCAAACTCGAATACTTTAATCCATTAGGCAGCGTAAAAGATCGTATTGCATTCTCTATGATTAAAGATGCGGAGGAAAAAGGCGCCTTGAAAGCCGATTCGGTAATTATTGAACCTACCAGCGGAAATACGGGGATAGGTTTGGCTTATGTAGCTGCTATAAAAGGGTACCGGTTGATACTCACTATGCCGGAAACCATGAGCCTTGAAAGGCGTAATTTGCTGAAAGCGCTGGGCGCTGAACTGGTATTGACTCCGGGCGCTGAAGGGATGAAAGGGGCTATCGCTGCAGCGGCTAAATTACAAACGGAAACTCCTAATTCGATTATTCTCCAACAATTTGAAAATCCGGCGAATCCTGCTATCCATAAACGGACAACGGCAGAAGAAATCTGGCGCGATACGGACGGAAATATTGATATTTTTGTTAGCGGAGTCGGCACCGGAGGAACCATTAGCGGGGTCGGACAGCGTCTTAAGGAACTTAAACCCAATGTACAGATTGTGGCTGTGGAACCGTCGGCTTCTCCTGTTCTTTCCGGAGGAAATTCGGGACCGCATAAGATACAAGGGATCGGAGCCGGTTTTGTGCCCAAAACATACGATGCTTCGGTAGTGGACAAAATTATTACAGTAGCCAATGATGATGCAATACTCACTTCTCGTCTGCTTGCAAAAACAGAAGGCTTGCTTGTCGGAATATCTTCAGGAGCAGCCTTATTTGCCGCTACCAAATTGGCAAAGGAAGCGAACAATCGAGGAAAACAAATAGTTGTTATTCTGCCTGATACAGGAGAAAGATATTTATCTACCGTTCTGTATGCTTTCGATGAGTATCCGTTATAATTCATATAGAGAGGAATCATTATGGATTTACAAAAATGCATCAGTCATGTTGTGCAGCAATTAACGAATATTCATTGTTCCGATTACCGTTATATCCCTTTTTATAACAGGCAATTACCATCTGTTCAAACATTAAAAGAGGTTGTGGATATTATCCGAAAAATTATTTTTCCCGGATATTTCGGAAATCCGTTAGTAACCGAAAATTCCGTTTTATATCATACCGGCGTTCATAGCGAAAAATTGTATCATTTACTGTTTGAACAGATCGGCAGAGCTTTGACTTTTGAAGCTAACGATGAAGATACTCACGTTTTAGCGAAAGAAAAAACGCTTTATTTTATAGATAAATTACCGGAAATCAAGCGTTTGACCTCAACAGACGTAAAAGCTATGTATGATAACGACCCCGCAGCAAAAAACTACGGGGAAATTATTTTTTGCTATCCATCGATCAAAGCTTTGCTGAACTACCGAATTGCGCATGAATTGTATTTATCAAAAATCCCGCTTATTCCGAGAATCATCACCGAAATGGCGCATACCGAAACAGGGATCGATATTCATCCGGGAGCAGTCATAGGCGAATATTTCAGTATCGACCACGGAACGGGAGTAGTCATAGGACAAACTTCTATCATTGGAAATCATGTTTGTTTGTATCAGGGGGTTACTCTTGGAGCGAAGAATTTTGTATTGGATGAAGCCGGAAATCCCATGGACGTGCCTCGTCATCCTATTCTGGAAGACCATGTTACCGTATATTCCAACTCTTCTATTCTCGGTCGGATTACAATAGGAGAAGGCACCGTTGTGGGCGGTAATGTTTGGCTGACGCATAGCGTACCCCCCCATTCCAGAATTGTGCAGAGCAAAGCTGTTGAAGATGCATTTATCGACGGGCTGGGAATTTAATATTCTTAAGTTTGAAGAGGGACGCCGCTTGAATAAACTGTGCGGAAGCGGAAACATAAGGTTAATCAAGCGTCGTCTCTAACGCGCTGCATGAGAAACACAGACTTGTTAATATCTCTTCCTTCTCGTCAGAAGGAATTTCTATAATGCTATTGCTATTTACTTCGATAGGCTTCCTCTTGAATATAATGTTCTTTACAGTAAAGCAATATCTTCTAAATATTCCATACCTCCATTGCGATAATTGTTATAATCATAAACTGTTATTCATTATCATTATATATAATTGATAATCAGTATATAATAATTTTTTCTGACATTAAATGTTATAGCTATATATTCAATAAAAAAACAATATAATAATCTATATATCAATTAATTATATCGGCATGTTTTTTATGTCAATGCCAAATGTTAATTAAGTACTGCCTTGATCCTGTTGATCAAGGGTTCGGTTTCGGATTATCCTTGGGTCGGGCTATCGTTTTGATCTGAACATTGCTAATCAAACTTTTATTTTCGATAACGTTACCCTCTTCGTTGTAAATGACCATGCCGCGATTATCCCTTTCAAACTGACTCTCTATGATCGTGTTTGGTTCTATCCCTTGGATCAGGTAACCGATAAATTGTTCGTTTCTGTCAAAAATATTAACCTGATTCGCTTGCGTATCGTAAATCCGCGTCAGCGACAAGTTGTTATCGTCCGTTTCCACTTCCAGACGGTCGCGATATGTATCGTGCAGCCATTTTTCAACCATGATTCCCGATCTTCCGAAGGAAGAAACGACGATTTCGCGCTGAAGGCCTGCATAGATATTGATATCTTCCTCAAACGCATAATTGATTGCTGTTATATAACCGCCATCTTGTTTGTATTGCAAATTATACATATTGAGATACAAATCGCGCTGGGTTTTAATGCCATTCATATAACCCGATAAACCAATTAAGATAGCTTCGTCCGAAAAGTTAATTCCCAATACTCCGGCTTGCGCTTTAATGATATCCGCTACCGGAAATCTCAAAACCGGATTAGCCGGTATATCTATGTCGCGAACTTTTCCATCAAATCCGCTAATTCGAACTACTTGGGGATTAAGGGGATTAAGAGGTTGTCTTGCAGGATTCGTCTGTCCGTTCGTTCCGTTTCCGCCTCCTTCGTCCACAACGCACGATGTAAAGTTTGTTCCTATCGCAGCGCTAACGAAGATTCCAATGGCGATTATTTGCATTTGACGTTTTAAATATCTCATTTTAAATTAGTTATAAAGGGAAAATATAAATTACAGAATCTTTTACAAATGTATATCATTAATTTATATTTGCCAAATATTAAAAATAAAAATTAGGCATAAATATAGATAATATCTGCGCTTATCAGCAGTTTTTATGACAGTGGACGTATGTCCGCAGAAATTTTTGTGCGAATTTGTAAATGCATCGCCCGCCCGAACTTTTGAGAACCTACGCCCAACGCAAAGCAGCCGACACATGAGATGAAATTATAGAAAAGCGCTTAACATGACATAATTCATATAAATAAATCCCATCGTATCGGACGAAAGATATTTTTTTGTACATTTGCATCGTGGAAAAAGAAAGAAAAAACAGCAATCCCTTAGCCGAAGTTTTTGGTTTCCCGATAATCAACGAGACAATCAAAGCTAAACGCTATCGTGATAAAAAATGGTGTCCTTTTAACAACAAGGCGCCTAATTGTACAAAAGACAAAGCAAATGATCCATTGGGAGTTTGCAGTATTTTTCATAACGGTAAACCTGTTATTACTTGCCCCGCAAGATTTCGCGAAGAATGGTTAATTGTTGAAAACTCGGCTAAATTTGCCTTTGGAGAAAAAACAAAATGGACTTCGTTATCCGAAATTAAACTGCTTGACGCAAAAGGGCAATCTGCAGGTAACATTGATTTTGTTTTAGTCGCATACAATGAGAAAGGGCAGCTTATTGATTTTGCATCTTTGGAGGTACAGGGCGTTTATATTTCAGGCAACCTTCGCAATCCTTTTGACAACTATATCAATAATCCAAATAGCAAATTTGATTGGACAACTGGATATAGCACACCAAAGCCTGACTATCTTTCTTCTTCCAGAAAACGCCTTATTCCTCAAATGCTTTATAAAGGCGGTATTTTTCAAACTTGGAAAAAGAAACAGACCGTTGCTCTTCAAAAATCTTTCTTCGATACATTACCGGAACTGCCAACCGTCACGAAAGAGCAAGCAGATATCGCATGGTTTCTGTATGACCTTGTTTTAGACCGTTCCGCGAAACAGTATAATCTTACGCTTGTTGAAACTGTTTATACAGGGTTCGAGTCTGCTTTATTAAAAGTTACTACTTCCGAACCCGGCAATATGGAAGACTTTATCCATATCCTTCAGAACCGTTTGGATGAGCGTTTGGAAGGGATTCCGCCGGATGCGCCAACTCTAACCGATATAATCAGCAGTTAAAAATGGACATGCAGTTAACCTTATTTGGTGATATGACTATGCAGAGCAGACAATCAAAGATTGTAAATGTTGCATCGGTTCCCCAAAGAAGCCCGTTTCGTTATCCGGGAGGTAAGACTTGGTTAATCCCAACCGTCCGAGAATGGTTAAAACAGGTACAAGCGGTTGAATTGCTTATTGAGCCTTTTGCAGGAGGAGGCATTGTCAGTTTAACGGCAGCGTTTGAAAACTTATCCAACCATATTATGATGGTGGAGCTTGACGAAGAAATAGCAGCGGTTTGGAAAGTAATTCTCAAGGATAAAAATAATTGGTTGGCCGACAAAATTTTGAATTTTGAATTGACGCTTGACAATGTTAATAAAGAATTAAGCAACACGAATAAAGATACAAAGGAGCTCGCATTTTGTACTATTTTAAAGAACAGGATTTATCACGGAGGTATTATAGCAAAAGGCTCCGGCATGATTAAGCATGGTGAAAACGGGAAAGGAATAGCTTCCCGTTGGTATGCAAAAACGTTATCCGACAGAATTAGAGCGATAGACTTTGTAAAGCATAAAATAAACTTTATTCAGGCAGATGCTTTGAAAGTAATAGAAAAAAACAGCATGAATAAAAAAGCCTTCTTTTTTATCGATCCGCCTTATACTGTTGCCGGTAAACGACTTTATACCCATTTTGATATTGACCATGAGAAATTGTTTTACCTTATTTCAAAAATCGAAGGCAAGATTATGCTTACCTATGACGATACCGAAGAAATAAGACAATTGGCCGATAAATACAAGTTGTCGTTTCGGACTATCCCCATGAAGACTACCCATCATTTGGAGAAAAATGAAATAATTATTTCAGACAATTTCAGTTGGTGGACAAAAAACAGCTTCATCTAACCGCTAAGTTTTCGTTGCGATCGCGCAGCATGAACAATGAAAACGATGCTCTCTGCATTCCAAAAAACCTCAAAAAAAACGGCGGGACTCGCGTCCTGCCGTTCTTCACCGTTTCAATCAAAAAAGTTAGTTTAAAAAGAAATTAATATTTAGTCTGCAATATTATTTTTTAAAAATTTTAGTTTTTTCAATTCCTTCAAGTCGATTTGTTGCGAGTATTTAGCAATCATTTCTAATCGAATGTTGCCCCTCAAGCAGATGAGGTTGAAATGCCCCTCCGTATTGGAAAGCAGCACTAATTCGCTTACAACTCCTTTTGATTCTTTGATCATGATCAACAAATTGTCGGTTTCGCTATTAAGCGCCAGCAATTCCACAAAATTTTTACTTTTCGCCAATAAATTGAAAGCCGAATGGTAATAATTCTTGTTTAAGATCGTATCATTAGACGATATGACTTGAATGCTTTCCAAACCGGCGATTGCATCTTGCATTTCCGGACTTGCAATCGAATCGGAAAGCATCAAATCCAACATTTTTTTTCCGATGGTAATTACTTCTATTCCATCGTCCTTTCCGTATTTGTCCAAAAAAGAAGCTCCGATCCCCTGCGCATGCAAAGAAATAGTCATCAATCCGCTCGCTATGATTGCAATCAGATGTTTCATTCCAACGAATCTTGCGTTTCCGATTTCAATAATTTCAATAAATTGATCGAGTCCGACTCTCCTGCCGGAATGGTTCGTTTTGGGACTAACTGCAGCAACGACGATACTTTCGCCAGCACTTCTCCCGTTTCTTTCACTGCATCTTCCGGATTGGTAAATGTTTCGGAAAACACTTTATCAATGAATTTTTCCTGTTGATAATGCGTGTAAATACTGATTCCCAAAATAAGTACAATCAAAATAGACGCCGCAATTCTTAATACCGGATACAGACGTTCTCTCCTTTCTTTCCGGGATTGAAATGCAAAGTTTCGTTCACTTTTTATCTGTTTTTGTTTTTCTTTCCATAAAAAAAGCGATCGATAAACCTTCAAATCATCCGGAACGTCCTCTTCACAAAAAAACCTTTGCAAAGCTTGCTCTTCTTCTTTCGAGGTTTCGCCCTCCCAATATCGCGTTAACAACTGCTTTACCTTTTCCTCTTCTATTTTAATTGATTCCATTGAAAAATTCTTTTAGCTTTTGTCTTGCTCGGAACAAGTTGACTTTTACTTGTTCCTCCGAGATGTTCATAATTTCTGCTATTTGTTTATAACTCAAATCTTCAATTTCTCTTAACCGGAAAATAGTCCGCTGTTTTTCAGCCAATTTTTCAATAAAGTTTTCCAGCATACGTATTTGTTCTTCTTGCTCTAAACGCTCTTGAACATTGGGTTTTAACTCCGGAACGCCCTCATATTCTCTCAGCGATTCTTGTTGGTTTTCTTTCAACGAAATCTTATCAAGTGCAATATTTCTCGTAGATCGAAAACAGTATCCCTCCAGATTTGCGATAGCATCCCATTCTTCTTTCCTCTTCCAAACATTAAACAAGGCGTCTTGAACTACATCTTCGGCGTCTTGTTTATTTCCTGTGATACTCAAGGCCAAACGAAATAATTTGTCAACCAACGGCAATATTCTATTTCTGAATTTGTCCTGTTTCATGTCTTTATTTAAAAAACGGCTGAGGGAAGAAAAAGTTACACTTGTTATATGCTTTTTTTCATAAAATTGAAAATTGCACAATTAACTTTCCCTAATATTTTGGAGTCATGTCTCTCTTCTCTTTAAAAAATCTCCCAAAATAAGACGGATTCGGAAAGTTTTAGGGGGGATATAAAATGATTTTGTTTGGGTTTAGTTGATGACCGGAATGTACCGATACCGCGAATTAACATCAATAATATCTTCTACATCAAGACTGAATGGCAAACGCTATAAGTCAGCGCTTGGTCGCCGATCAATTGACTCCTGCACTTTTTACACAAATAATTTTGTTTTTTGTACGATTTTTTACCATTTTTTCTTTATATTTGCACTCTGAAAAGGGGGCCGTGAAGCTCTATGATTATCTATGACTATTTTCATAAAACCAAAAATTATATAAGCTAAAAATTTTGGAATGCAAAAATAGCGCCTTTGCTCTTATTGTCAAATTTTTATAGCGGCATACTTTGTTAAAACATACCCTTAAATAAATGCTTTTAACTTCGTAAGGAATTTTATACAATATAAGTTAAATTTTAAATATTTACAAAATTATGGATTACTATTCAATTAAAAACTGGTGGATGCTTCCGTTGATAGGGATTTTATTTATTATTGGCGGTATTTTTATGATTTCTAAACCATTTGCTTCAATCGAAGCAATGACCCTGCTGTTTTCTGTATCGTTTTTTGTGTGGGGAATTTTTGAAATCATATTTTCGTTTAGCAATATGCACAATCAAAATTGGGGCTGGTATCTTGCAGGAGGGATTTTGGATTTATTAATCGGTATCCTATTATTGAGTTCAAGTTTTTTCTCACAAATGGAAATATTTGCTTTTTTTATGGGTTTCTGGATCATGTTTAAAGCCTGTTCGCTACTCGGTCATACTTTTGAATTGAAGCATTTGAAATATAAAAATTGGGGCTGGTTGTTGTTCTTGTCCATTCTTGCATTTGTTTTATCCTTTTTAGTATTGGCAGTTCCTGCCTTGGCCCTCGAAACGTTACTCATTTTCGTCAGCATTTCCCTTCTTTTTTTGGGAACTTTTTATGTGATGATGGGATTTAGCGTTAGGAAAATCGACAAGAGCATCGAAGTGTTGTAAGTTAAAACATACGATGTAAACAAACTCTTGAAAGAACGTTTATAATAGCGTAGAGCATTGCTCTACGCTATTGATTTAGAAGTAATTTAGAAGAATTTCAACCTTAATTAGACGACATTCCAGATGCTCCAAGCCAAACTATTCCTTTATGTTCGGCAATTCCAATCCCAGCCCTTTTTTCTTGTCTACAATTTTAAGAGCAAACCCCAGAATAAATGCAGCCACTCCTAAGAGAGCGAGCATGATCAAAGGATTTGTATAATTGTACATGATGGGTTTTAGCGTTTCCGAAATAGTAGGATCATTGATTAATTCTTGATTGGACGATGTCAAAATTTTGCCGATCAATAAAGGGAACAACCACAAACCAATATTTTGTATCCAAAAGATCAGTGCATAAGCAGACCCAATTACCTTATGGTCGACCAACTTGGGAACCGAGGGCCACAAAGACGCTGGGACTAAGGAGAATGAAGCTCCCAGAACCAATATCGTTCCAAACGCCAATATGACGCCTCCTATTTCTTGTCCTTTTAATTGAGGTAAAAGGTAAGCAAATGTTAAATGACAAACAATCAATAAGATAGAACCTAACATAAGCATAGAAGCCGCTTTCCCCTTTTTATCTATATAGTTTCCTAAAATGGGAGTGATGCCAACGGCCAACAATGGAAATACAGAGAAGATGGCTCCCGCCGATTGTCGTTTATAAGACATAAAACAGTAAATTACAAGAAAAACAATGGAAAACGCCAGCAATAAAATTTTTGATTTCTTTTCACAAAAGTTACTTGAAAAGGAAGCGCCTGCGACAATTAACATGATTAAATACTGAATCGTAATGGCAGTCCCGGAAATCCAAAAGGAATCTTGGGCTAATTCGGTAAAGCTTAAATTGCATTCCAGCATGTTAACAGCATATTTCTGGAATGGGAATATGGCCGAATAATACAATACGCAAAGTAAAGCCACTAACCAAAAACCGCTGCTTGAAAAGATTGTTCCAATATCTCTGATTTTGAACAGATCGTCTTTTTCTTCCGCTTCGCCTGTCTGAGCGTCCAATTTCTTATCCATAAAGAAATAAGCAATAAACATAATCAAAGCGATCATCAGTAGGATGACGCCAAATGCTACCGAGTGAGAAACATCTGCGCCCCCCAGTATATCGGCTTTGGCAATCAACGGAGAAAAAATCATGCAAGTGGCAACGCCCAAGCGAGCCAACGCCATTTCCGAACCCATCGCCAGCGCCAATTCTTTTCCTTTGAACCATTTGACAATACCGCGCGAAACCGTAATGCCTGCCATTTCAACGCCGCAGCCGAATATCATAAATCCTACCGAGGCTAATTTTGCAGAAGCCGGCATTCCTTGATAAAACGGAGATACTCCGATTTCTTCAAATATCGGAATATAATTCAAATGATGGGTGAACCAATTTTCCAAACCCGTTCCGACAAATATTGTTGTTACCGAATACCAATTGATTGCAGCGCCTATAATCATTACGATACCTGATAAAATAGCCGTAAATCGAACGCCCATTTTATCTAAGATAATGCCTGCAATAATCAAAAAGAAGATAAAAACATTTAAGAATGTTTCAGAACCTGCATAAGTTCCAAAAGCATCCGAATCCCATCCCCTCGTTGTCTCCAAAATGGATTTAACCGGAGATAATATGTCCATAAAGATATAAGCACAAAACATAGCAAAAGCTAAGAAGATAAGCGCTGTCCAGCGAATAGCTGGAATATCTTTCATCAATGTAGTTGTTTTTTCTGTCATGGTAGTATAATTATTTTGAAAAGATTAATTCATGCGTTGTTCTATCTTGCTGATCGCTTAGCACGTCTGCTACTACGAATGTGCTTCCTCCTGCAAAGATAAAATCTTTTTTTGTTGCAGAACGTTTAGCCGCTTCAAAAGCTTCTCTTACAGTCGAATATTTATCTCCCTTTAATCCAATAGCAGCTCCTTGCTCCGCTAAGGAAGAAACGTCCAAAGCTCTTTGGATAGACGGTTGAGTAAAATAATAAACAGCCTCTTTCGGCAGTAAGGTCAGAATGCTGGAAACATCTTTATCTTTGACCATTCCAAAAACGATATGAAGTTTGTCGTAGCATTCGTTCTGCAACTGTTGCACAATGTATTGTATTCCCCCCACATTGTGTCCTGTATCCAAAACAATTTTGGGATGGTATTGAAGAATTTGCCAGCGGCCTCTCAAATCGGTATTTTCGATTACTCGGTAAAATCCATCGTACACAGCTTTAGGAGGAATGGTAAAAATTCCTTTGAGGATGTCGATGGCGCATAATACAGTTGCCGCATTTTTTTCCTGGGCATAACCGCCCAATGGGTCTATCAATTGGGGATAGTCGGGAGTATCGAATTCCCAACAGCCGGATGTGCGGTTGTAACGGGCTGCATAGTCGTAGTCTTGCGCAAAAACAATACTTCCCGCCTGTTTCATTTCGGCGGTATCCAAAAATACGTTTTTCACTTCGCCTTCCGCTTCTCCAATCACTACCGGAACGGCAGTCTTGATAATTCCGGCTTTTTCCCGTGCAATCGCTTTCAAAGTATCGCCCAGCAAATGGGTGTGGTCGAAACTAATGTTGGTAATGATGCTCAAAACAGGAGTAATGATATTCGTACAATCCAATCGTCCGCCCAAACCGGTTTCGATCACCGCGACATCAACCGATTGTTCGGCAAAATACGTCAATGCCATTCCCGTCGTCAATTCAAAAAAGGAAGCCTGAAGGGATTCAAAAAATTTTTTGTGGCGGGAGACAAAATCGGTTATAAAGGTTTTGGAGATCATCTGGCCATTAACTTTGATCCGTTCCCTGAAATCTACCAAATGCGGAGAAGTATATAACCCCGTTTTGTATCCGGATTCCTGCAAAATCGAAGCCAGCAAATGAGAAACAGAGCCTTTTCCATTCGTTCCGGCCACATGGATGGTTGGGTAATGGCGGTGCGGATGATTCAAACAATGGTCTATTTGCCAGGTATTTTCTAATCCTTCCTTATAAGCGCCTTCTCCTACTTTTTGAAACATAGGGACGCTATTACAAAGATACTCAATGGTCTGTTCGTAGTTCATGGTACTGATCTATTCATTTTTCCAACAGGGTATAACTTTTCGAAATGTTTATTTCGTTGATTTCTTCCAATATTTTTACCGCCTTTTTAACCATATCTATATTCTCTATGGTTATGTACCGTCGGTTATTTTTTTCCGTTATTTGACACCGCTTATAATTTTGTTGGATAAACGCCAACAACTTGCCAAATGCTTCGCTCTGGTAATAATCCGAATCGCGATCAGACACCATAAACAGGGTCATTTTACCGTTTTTGAGTGCAATTTTTTCGATTCCTAATTTTTTTGCTAAGCGGCGAAGGCGAACAATCCGGATTAGTTCTTCTCCTTTTTGAGGAATTTTGCCGAAACGATCCTGTAATTTCAAACGAAACCGTTCGATATCCGCTTCTTCTACCATTGCATCTAACTCTCGATACAGCAAAATTCGTTCCGAATCGTTGGGAATGTAGGTAGCCGGAAACAATATTTCCATATCGCTTTCGATATTCGTTTCCGCAACATAATACTCTCCTGTATCCACTTGATCGGCGTCTTTATATAAATCCGAAAATTCTTCGTTCTTCAATTCTTGAACAGCTTCGGTCAATATTTTCTGATACGTTTCATACCCTAAATCCGCGATGAAACCGCTTTGCTCTGCTCCTAATAAATTGCCTGCTCCCCGAATGTCTAAGTCTTGCATGGCAATATGAATGCCGCTTCCCAGTTCCGAAAAATTTTCGATGGCCAGCAACCGTCTTCTTGCTTCTGGCGTTAAATCCGAAAGCGGAGGCGATAACAAATAGCAAAACGCTTTTCGGTTTCCGCGTCCTACTCGACCGCGCAATTGGTGTAAGTCGCTCAAACCAAAATTTTGCGCATTGTTTACGATCATCGTGTTGGCGTTCGGAATATCGATTCCATTCTCAATGATGGTTGTTGCAATCAAGACGTCGTATTCATAATTCGTAAAATCCATGACAATTTCTTCCAGTTGCGACGCTTCCATTTGTCCGTGTCCAATGGCAACCCGGGCATCGGGGACTTCCTTTTTAATGATATCTTCCAGATTTTTCAAACTTGCTATCCGGTTGTTGATGATAAAAACTTGTCCGTTGCGGCTCATTTCAAAGTTAATAGCTTCGCGGATAATATCGTTGCTGAAACGGTGAACCTCCGTTTGAATCGGGTAACGGTTGGGGGGAGGAGTTGAAATATTGGATAAATCCCTTGCGCCCATCAAACTGAATTGCAAAGTACGGGGAATTGGAGTAGCCGTCAAGGTCAGCGTATCGACATTCACCTTCATTTGTTTCAACTTTTCTTTCACCCCTACGCCGAATTTTTGTTCTTCGTCAACAATTAATAGTCCCAAATCTCCAAATTGAACATCCTTACTGATTATTCGGTGAGTTCCGATGAGAATATCCACCTTTCTTTCCTTCACTTTTTGCAGGACTTCCTTGGCTGCTTTGGGCGTCCGCGCGCGGGAAAGATATTCTACATGAACCGGCATATCGGACAATCGTTCCTTAAACGAACGGTAATGTTGATAAGCCAGAAGCGTGGTCGGAACTAAGACAGCCACTTGCTTGCCGTCGACCACTGCTTTGAAGGCTGCCCGAATAGCCACCTCCGTTTTTCCAAAACCCACATCGCCGCATACTAAACGATCCATCGGGCGCGCGTTTTCCATATCGTGCTTGACATCGTTGGTAGCTTTCTGCTGATCGGGAGTATCCTCGTATAAAAAAGAAGCTTCTAATTCTTTTTGCAAATATGTATCGGGAGAAAAGGCAAAGCCGTCTTCGTCTCTCCGTTTGGAATATAGCAAAATAAGATCTTTAGCAATATCCTTGACCTTTTTCTTGGTTCGTTCCTTTAAATTTTCCCAAGCGCCCGACCCCAATTTGTTCAATCGCGGAGGTTCGTTGTCTTTCCCCTTGTATTTGGAAATTTTATGCAAATTATGGATACTGACAAAAATCATATCATCGTTCAGGAAAGTCATCTTGATCACTTCCTGCATTTTTCCGTTGATTTCGGTACGAATCAATCCGCCGAACCGTCCAATGCCATGATCCAGGTGCACCAGATAATCGCCCAATTGAAATTGCTGCAATTCTTTGAGCGACAAAGCAATTTTACCAGAACGGGCTTTTTCCGATTTCAAATTGTATTTATGAAAACGATCAAATAATTGATGGTCGGTAAACAAGCAAAAGCGCAAGGTATTGTCGATAAATCCTTCATGAATCGTGCGGAGAATAGGGGTAAAAACAATCGCATCGTTCCGGTCTTCGAAAATAGCTTGAATCCGTTTGATTTGTTTTTCGTTGTTGCTTAAAATATAAATGACGTATCCCTCCTCCAGCATTTCCTTGAAAGAAGCGGCCGCCCGTTCAAAATTTTTATGATAAGAGACCTGCGGTTCGGTGGAAAATTCGATCGTCGCGCTTGTGCTCCTGTGGACAGAAGGGATCGACAAATGAAGTTTCGTATATTTGGCCGTCCATTCACGAGCGACAGGTTCGGGAGTCAGCCAATTCCGGATTTGTTCGATCGTCGAAAAAGTTTCTTCATTGTTCAAGGTCGGTTTTTCATGCCATAAAGAATCCATTTTTTCGTAGACCCATTCTTCTTTTCGAAAAACCAAGAGAGCCGTATCCGGCAAATAGGACAACAAAGTCGTGTCCGCCTCGCCCGACTGAGTTGAAATAATGGAAATAGAATCTAAACGTTCCTTGGATAGCTGCGTTTCTACGTCGAAACTGCGAATGCTTTCTACCTCGTTTCCAAAAAAATCCATTCGGTAAGGATATTCGTTGGAAAAAGAAAAAACGTCGATAATCGATCCGCGCACGGCATATTGTCCGGGCTCGTATACATAATCGACTCGTTCGAATCCATAAGAATCTAAGACCTCGGCAACAAATAAACTGTCTATTTTTTCATTTACGCTAACAGATAAAGAATTGTTCTTCAAAGCGTTTCCTGAAACCACTTTTTCAGCCAGCGCTTCCGGATAAGTAACAATGATAAACGGCGCCGTTTCATTATTCAAACGGCTCAAAACTTCCACGCGAAGAATTTCGTTGGCCGGGTCTCTCTGTCCGTAACGGATATTGCGCTTAAATTGAGAAGGGAAAAAAAGGACATTCGTCTCGCCCACGATTTGGCAACAATCGTGGTAAAAATACCCCGCTTCTTCCAAATCGTTCAGCACACAAAGCATATATCTGTTCTTTGCTTTAGAAAAAACGGCGGAACACGCCATGCTTGCCGAAGAGCCTGCTAAACCTTTCAGGTAAATATCCTGTCGGGCAGAAGAACGAAATAAGGAAAAAATCGCCTCGATGCATGGATGTTGCGCATAAATATCCTGTAAAATCGAATCTTTCAATGCCATAAAATTTTCGCAAAAATACGAATAATTCTTCAAAATGTTACTGACGATGCAATTTTACCTGTTTGCGAGCCAGCGCATGGCTTAAATGCCGGCATAGGCGATCCTTCATGACAGACGCGGCGGCAGCTTTTGGAGCAAAACAGAAAAAAATGCTTACTTTTGCAGATAAATATAGAATATTAAACAAAACCTTGCTTTCTATGACAGGACAGACTAAACTTTCTGTGAAAAAGTGGTCGCCAGAAGATCGGCCGCGCGAAAAGCTCCTCTCTAAGGGGATTTATTCCCTGAGTAATGCCGAACTACTGGCTATTATTATCGGATCGGGCAATCAGAACGAGAGTGCGGTAGATTTGGCTCAACGCATTCTTCAAGAAGCAAATAACAACATCAATCAGTTGGGTAAATTTTCCGTTAAGCATTTGATCAGTCGTTTCAAAGGAATCGGAGAAGCCAAAGCAGTCAGCATTGTGGCGGCGCTTGAACTGGGGAAACGCAGGCAATCGGAAGACATTCAAAGCAGAGAAAAAATCAGAAACAGTCGAGATATTTACGACTTTTTTCATCCAATCCTGGGCGATTTACCGCATGAAGAATTCTGGGCGCTGTTTGTGAATCGCAGCCACCAGATCATCGACAAACTGAAAATCAGTCAGGGCGGCGTGAGCGGAACGCTGGTCGATGTTAAGCTTATTTACAAAGAAGCGATTGCTCGTTTGGCTTCTGGAATCATTCTTTGCCACAATCATCCTTCCGGAGTGGCTATTCCAAGTAAAAACGACGATCATATTACAGCCAAGATACGAGAGGGTATCAAACTGTTGGATATGACTTTAATTGATCATTTGATTGTCTGCGACGGAGATTTTTATTCGTATTCAGATCAGGGAAGAATCGGATAACTTAACTTTTTTTGCTATATTTGCATGATAAAATAAATAACTGCAAGAATGGAAAACAATTTTATGGAACTGGAAGAGCAAATTGTAAGAATGCTCAAAACAGTTTACGATCCTGAACTTCCTGTCAACGTATACGATTTGGGATTAATTTATGGAATAGAAGTAGACGACGATAAAAATGTGGATATCACCATGACCTTAACGGCGCCAGCTTGCCCTGTGTCCGATTTTATCATGGAAGATATAAAAATGAAAGTTGAATCTATTCCAACAGTAAAAAACGTCCGTATCCAAATTGTCTTCGAACCCGAATGGCATCGGGACATGATGAGCGAAGAGGCAAAACTGGAATTGGGTTTCCTTTAAACGATTATGGCAAAAGATAAAATATATTTTGCTTCGGACATGCATTTGGGATCGGATATTCTTGAAAATCCAAAAAAAAGTGAACAACGCTTCGTCTGTTGGTTGGATTCGATTCAGGAGGAGGCGAAAGCCTTGTATCTATTGGGCGACATTTTTGATTTTTGGTTCGAATACAAAAAAGTTGTTCCACGCGGCTTTACCCGTTTTTTGGGAAAAATTGCCGAAATGTACGACAGGGGAACTGAGATTCACTTTTTTATCGGCAATCACGACATCTGGATGTTTGACTATTTGCAGGAAGAAGTGGGAGCGATCATTCACAAAAAACCTTTGACTGTGGAAATCAATGGAAAAATATTTTACATGGCCCATGGAGACGGTTTGGGAGACTCTTCCCGCTCGTTCGGGCTGATTCGTTCCATTTTTCATAATCGAACCTGTCAATATTTGTTTGCCCATTTCCCTTCGACATGGGGAATCGGATTGGCTCATAAGTGGTCGAGGCACAACAGGAAGAGAGATTTTGCCGCCAGCTTGCCCTATTTGGGCGAAGAGAAAGAGGCTCTGGTACTTTTTGCCAAACAGTACCTGCGGGAACATGCCGACATCGACTATTTTATTTTCGGACATCGACACATTATGCTCGATTTAGCGCTTAACCGGAAAACCCGTATGCTGATCATTGGCGATTGGATGCGGTATTTTTCGTACGCCGTTTTCGATGGAGAAAATCTGACGTTGGAGCAACTAACTACTACTTGATATCTCAATAATTTATAATTATTTATGAACGCTTATTTAAATTTTCAAAAACACCTCGCCAACGAACTTCTTGCCATCCAATCGGCAGGATTATACAAAGAAGAAAGGTGGATCGTTTCTCCGCAATCCGTAAAAATTCGCTTGCAGAGCGGCCAGGAAGTACTCAATTTCTGCGCCAATAATTATCTGGGATTATCCGACGACGCCGAGTTGATCGACGCGGCTATTCAAGCCATGAAAGACAGAGGGTACGGCATGTCGTCGGTGCGTTTTATTTGTGGGACTCAAGACCTGCACAAAGAACTGGAGGCCTGTATTGCCCGTTTTTTCGGAACGGAAGATACCATTTTGTATGCCGCCTGTTTCGATGCCAATGGAGGAGTATTTGAACCTTTATTAACGGAAGAAGACGCAATCATTTCCGATTCGCTTAATCATGCTTCCATCATTGATGGCGTGCGCTTGTGCAAAGCAGTCCGGTATCGTTATGCCAACGCCAATATGAGCGACTTGGAAACTCAACTGCAAGCGGCGCAAGCACAAAGATTCCGTCTGATTGTCACCGACGGCGTCTTTTCGATGGACGGAAACGTGGCTCCAGTGGATGAGATTTATGCATTAGCGCAAAAATACGATGCGATGGTTATGGTCGACGAGTCGCATTCGGCAGGCGTGGTCGGGAAAACCGGACGGGGAACTACCGAATTGTTCAACCTGAGAGGAAAAATAGAAATCCTAACTGGAACTTTAGGCAAAGCTTTTGGCGGCGCTATCGGAGGCTTTACTACCGGTAAAAAAGAAATTGTTGATTTGTTGCGTCAACGTTCGCGTCCCTATTTATTCTCCAATTCTTTGCCGCCTTCCGTAGTGGGAGCGGCGATTCATACCTTCTGCAGGTTGGAACAATCCTCCGAATTGCAAGAAAAACTGCGCGGCAATGCAGCCTTTTTTGTGCAAAAAATGCAGGATGCCGGATTCGACCTTAAACCGACGCAATCCGCGATCTGCGCAGTCATGCTGTACGACGCCAAATTGTCGCAAGAGATGGCCGCCCAATTATTATCCGAAGGAATTTACGTAACGGGATTTTACTATCCTGTTGTTCCAAAGGATCAAGCCAGAATACGAGTGCAATTGTCGGCGGCGCATGAGAAAGAAGACCTTGACCAATGTGTCAATGCTTTTGTTAAAATAGGAAAAAAATTAGGCGTTTTGAAATGAAACGAATATTAATTATAGGAAGCACGGGACAGATTGGTTCGGAATTAAGCGTCCGTTTGCGGTCGATTTATGGAGCAGACAATGTTATTTGCGGATACTATGCTCCGCCCTTTCCGGAAGGATTTTTTGAGGCTGGACCAAGCGTAGAAATCGATGCTTTGCATATAGAGCAAATTGCCGACGCTGTTAGAAAATACAAAATAGATACAATCTATAATTTGGCGGCGATATTATCGGCAACTGCCGAAAAAAATCCGCAATTGGGATGGAACGTAGGAGTGGGGAGCCTCTTGAATTGTCTGGATGTAGCGCGGGATTGTAATTGCGCCATCTTTACGCCCAGTTCCATTGGCGCATTCGGGCCGAATACGCCCAAAGATCATACGCCGCAAGATACGATTCAACGTCCGAATACGGTTTACGGCATTACCAAAGTTCTTGGAGAATTAGTCAGCGATTACTATTTCGAGCATTGGCAAGTAGATACCCGATCGGTTCGTTTTCCGGGAATTATTTCAAACGTTACGTTGCCGGGGGGAGGAACCACCGATTATGCAGTGGAAATTTTTTACAAGGCAGTCAAAGGAGAGATTTTCGAATGTCCCCTGAAAGCCGGAACATTTATGGATATGATGTATATGCCCGACGCTCTGGACGCTGCTATCCAACTGATGGAAGCCGATCCCAGTCAATTGATCCACCGAAATTCTTTCAATGTCACGGCTATGAGTTTCGATCCGGAAATGTTGTACGCTTCGATTCGGCGTCATTATCCCGATTTCCAAATGGTTTATGCCGTCGATCCTTTGAAACAAAGCATTGCCGACTCCTGGCCCAATCAATTAGACGATTCCTGCGCCAGAAAAGAGTGGGGTTGGAATCCGCATTTCAATCTGGAACGCATGACGGATGATATGATTCGGAAGTTAAGGACAAAAAGGGAGAACGGAAGTCTTTAATAATCAAACATGAGCGATATAATTCATTTATTGTCGGATTCCATTGCGAATCAGATTGCAGCGGGAGAAGTCATTCAACGTCCGGCTTCAGTAGTAAAAGAATTGGTAGAAAACGCAGTAGATGCGGAAGCCAGTCATATTGAAATTATTTTAAAAGATGCAGGACGCACTCTGATTCAGGTTATTGACGATGGAAAAGGAATGTCGGAAACCGATGCGCGCATGTCGTTCGAGCGGCACGCCACTTCCAAGATTCACAGCGCAACCGATTTATTTTCCCTTCACACAATGGGTTTTAGGGGAGAAGCTTTGGCGTCTATTGCAGCCGTCGCTCAAGTGGAATTGAAAACGCGCCGGAAAGAAGACGAAATGGGGACAATGATCTGGATCGTTGCTTCGCAATTGGAAAAACAGGAAGCCGCGGCAGTTGCTCAGGGAAGCAATTTTGCTGTAAAAAACCTTTTTTTCAATATTCCCGCGCGGCGGAAATTTCTGAAATCTAACGAAACGGAATTGAAAAATATCCTGATAGAATTTGAACGGATCGCATTGGCGTATCCTTCCATTTCTTTTTCGCTCCGGCACAACGATACAGAACTCTTTTCCTTGCCCATTTCGGGTTTGAAGCAACGGATTATTCACGTCGTAGGAAAGAAAATCGCTCAAAGTCTTTTGCCTATCCATGTCCATACTTCCTTGATCCATATTTCCGGATTTATCGGAACGCCCGATTCCAGCAAAAAAAGAGGCGCTTCCCAGTATTTTTTCGTAAACGGAAGATACATGCGGCATGCTTATTTCCATCGGGCAGTACTGTTGGCATTCGAACCTTTCATTCCGGCTGGCGACCAGCCCAACTATTTTATTTATTTAGAAGTTGACCCTTCCTCCATCGACGTAAACATTCATCCGACTAAGACGGAAATAAAGTTTGAAAACGAACAAACGCTTTTTCAAGTGATTTCGTCTGCGGTGAAAGAATCCATAGCGGTCCCTGAAATAGAATTCGATCGGGAAGGAGCGATTGATATGCCGGTCTACACTTCTCAGAAAGAACCAGTAGAACCGCCTCGCATTCAGTTGCAGGCAGGCTACAATCCTTTCAAGGAAACACATTCGTATGAACGGCCTAAGATGGATTGGGAGCAATTGTACGGAAAAAAAAGTTCTGAAGTCCATCGCGCTCCGGCCAGCGAATCTCTTTTTACGGAAGAAGAAACTTTTCCAGAAATACATCCGCCTCAAACCAATCTCTTGCAATACAAGGGACGGTATTGGATTACTTCGATAAAATCGGGATTGACTATTATCGACCGGCGGCGGGCGCATATCCGCATCCTTTTCGACGAATACATGCAGAAAATTGGACAAAGACAGGGAGTTTCTCAAAAACTGATTTTTCCGGAAATCATTTCATTTACGCCTCAGGAAGCAACCGTACTTCCCTGCATTTTGGATGATCTGGCCTTTATCGGGTTCGATTTGGCCAACTTGGGCGGAAATTCGTATGCAATCAATGGAATTCCTGCCGGTATGGAAAACGCCGACATCGTTGAAATTCTTCAGGATATGGTAAGTAAAGTCCTTGAAACAGGCTGTGAAATAAAAGAAGAAGTCGCCGAATCGTTAGCGCTTGCCTTAGCCAAAAAAATGGCTCTCTCTGCTGGAAAAATTCTTCCGGAAGAAGAAGCCATTGCGTTGGTTGCCAAACTTTTTTCCTCTTCTTCGCCCAATTATACTCCCGATGGAAAATTAATTCTGTCGATTTTATCGGACGAAGAAATAGAAAAACGGTTTGTTTTGAAGAAAACTTAGGAATGAAAAATAAATAATTTGTTCATTATCAAATTTATGCGAGTTGTTATTCAAAGAGTATCCCAAGCTTCTGTTCGCATTGATGGACAGCTAAAGTCGTCGATTGACGAAGGTCTGCTGGTATTGTTAGGTATAGAAGAAGCTGATACCCAAAACGACATTGATTTTTTGGTAAAAAAAATAATAAATCTTCGTATCTTTGACGACGAAAATGGCATTATGAATTATTCTATACGGGATATAAACGGAGAATTGTTATGCGTAAGTCAATTTACACTGTATGCATCTACTAAAAAAGGCAACAGACCTTCTTATGTGAGAGCGGCTAAACCGGAATTTTCCATTCCCTTGTATGAGAAATTTTGCGCAGAGATGAGCAAGGCTTTACAAAAAGAGATACAAACCGGAGTATTTGGAGCCGATATGCAAGTCGAATTGACGAATGAAGGGCCTGTGACAATTAGCATCGATTCTAAAATCAAAGAATAAAAATGACTATTCGAGAAGCGCAAAACCAAGTAGACGAATGGATTAAAACGTATGGAGTACGTTACTTTTCAGAACTGACCAACATGGTGATCCTTTCGGAAGAAGTAGGCGAATTGGCCCGCGTAATAGCCCGAACTTATGGGGATCAAGTGTCGAAGGAAACCGATTTGAAGTTTCATTTAGCAGACGAAATGGCCGATGTTTTGTGGGTGTTGCTTTGCTTGGCCAATCAAACCGGAGTGGATTTAACAGAGGCCTTTGAAAATAATATTCAAAAAAAAACGTTGAGAGATAAAAACAGATTTAAAATTTAATCCGTTAGCAAAAGCGCTAACAACGAACGAAAGAAGATGGACAAATACGAAGAAGTTCTTGAAAAATACACATTGGATTTGAATGATGACGAAGTGAGCCAAAAAGTAGCCAAAATCGTTGAGCAGTGGGAAGAAAATAACACCCCTGACGTTTTGCGTTTCCTTTATTCCTGCATCGATTTGACCTCCTTGGGAAGCGACGACTCCAAGGAAAGCATTTGGAAATGGATCGAAAACGTGAATGCATTCGACGGATCCCAACCGGGAATAAGCAATGTAGCTGCCGTTTGCGTATATCCCAATTTTGTTCAAACCGTAAAAGATACTTTGAGGGCTGATGTAAAAATTGCTTCTGTGGCAGGAGGTTTTCCTTCCTCTCAAACCTTGGTGGAAGTCAAAATAGCGGAAGTTTCATTGGCCGTTTCAGATGGGGCCGATGAAATTGATATTGTACTTAATTGCGGCGAATTTTTGGCCCATAACTGGCCGGAAGTATGCGAGGAAATCGAAGAAATAAAAAACGCTTGCCGAGATGCCCGATTAAAAGTCATTTTGGAAACCGGTTTGCTGAAAAAAGCCTCGACCATCAAGACAGCCGCTATTTTAGCCATGTATTCCGGTGCCGATTTTATTAAAACCTCAACCGGTAAAGTATATCAGGGAGCAACCCCCGAAGCTGTTTTTGTCATCTGCGAAGCCATCCGGGAATATTATCAGTTGCACGAACAAATGATCGGAATAAAAATATCAGGAGGAGTTCGCACAGCTGCAGAAGCTGTTCAATATTATACCATTGTAAAAGAAGTACTGGGCGAAGAGTGGCTCGCGCTCGAATATTTTAGAATAGGCGCCAGTAGTTTGGCCGATAACATATTAAAAGCATTACTATGACAAAAAAAAGTATTTTTCAAACAGGTTTCCTGACAACCGCCAAAGCTTATTGGATCAGCATTCTGCTCTGTGCAGTTATTTTGATCTTATGCTTTATCAATACGAAAGAATTGCCGAAAGCTCCTATGACTAATTTCGATAAAGTGGTGCATCTCGTAATGTTTTTAGGATTATCCGGCGCTGTTTTTTTCGATAATACACGCTATTTGAAAAAACGAATCTCTTTCCAGCGGATTTTTTGGGGGTCTTTCATTTTTCCCACTGCTTTAAGCGGAAGTATAGAAATCATGCAGGAATATTTCACAACTACTCGTACGGGCGACTGGATGGACTTTTTGTTCGACGGAATAGGAGCTGCCCTCGGATTGCTTATTTGCATTGCCCTGAACAAACGTTTGAAAGAAAGTTCAGAGCGCAGATAATAAGTAGGAACGCAGATAACTTAGAGTGGCAGGGATATAAATAAATTTGCTTTCATCTGCGTTTCTTGCTAATGTGCATCATCTGCGTTCCTATGGGATCAACGGATGAGATTCGTATCGGCCAAACGAGAGTACCGTCCTTCGATTTTCCCTTCCTTGTCGATTATGAGTATTGTAGGGGTTCCGAAAACAAAATAATTTTTGAAATTAACTCCATCGAAACCTTCCAAATCGCAAATTTTTTCTTTCCATGGAAATTTTTGCGCATGGGTTTCAAAGACGGTTGAGTCTTTGTCGGCAGAGACCGAAATAACGTCGTATCCTTTCTTTTTAATAATTGAGTAATTGCCAATTATTTGCATGAGTTCGCTTTCGCAATTGGAACAGCTGGATTCATGAAATACGATCACTGTTTGGGCAGGAGTAGAAGAGACGCCTTTGTTCACCAAGGCAGGGGCTTGGTTTCCGGCTTCCAGTAAATGGTCAATTTCTAATTCTGTCAGCAAATATTCTTTTCCAGACTGGGTATAAAGGGCGATGACTTTACTCAGCAAGGCCTTGTATATTTCCTTGGAACAGGAACGGGAGGTACGGGAAAGGATTGTTTGCGTATGCTGAAGCAAAACAGCATCGCTGTCGCTTTTCAGTTCCAAATCCATCCATTGTTGCAGACTTGCGTTCCATACGCCGCTGGTATATAACGCTTCCATATCCATGCGATTCACAGCGAAATCGATCAAGTCTTGCAAAGCTTCCTTTTCTGGCGGATTCAAGCGGCAGGTAAATCCCCGTAAAAAATTGTAAATATTCCAAAGACGGGCAGCCCACAGGGAACTTTGATTGGTTTCGACGCACAAGGCAGCGTAAGCCGTTTCTAAGCGCTGAATTTCTTTCCGGAAAGCGATAGAAAGCGAATCTTCCGGCGGATATATTTCCACAACGGCTTGCGCTACGCTGGCTTTATTCAATAGGGACTGTCGATTTTGATAGCTTTGACGGATAAATACATTTTCTGGCGAACCTGCATAATCAATATTTTCATCATTGGGATGCTCATCCAGACAGCGGATGGTAATCTCTTTTTCGTTATTCAAAATGATGTCCAAGCCTCCTCCTTCGGCTAAACGGAACAGAGACTGGCCTTTATAATCGGCATACGATTTCGGAATCGTCAAAACAGCTTGTCCTTCGGAGTCTAAAGCGCCTTTTTGAATGGTATCGTTTTGATCGGCCCGGATTAAAAAATAAACGTAATCTTTTCCCGCAAAATGAGGAAAATCGAGGTGAACAGTCTGAGACAACACCGGACTGCTCAGCAATAAAATGCTCCATAGAAATTTCACGTGTTTCATAAGTAATTATTTATAAAAGAATGTGCTATCGTCTTATCCAGTTGTATGCTTCCTTTTTTCTGCCCATCTATCGCTGGGTTCGATTTCAAGGAACTGGATCATAGCCCTGACCTCCCCACGGGTGGCAACGCGACAAACGTCGGAGAGCCAGCCAGCTTCCTTTCAACGGACCGTATTTCCGAATCGCTTCCATCGCATATTCCGAACAAGTGGGAGTGTAGCGGCAGGAGGCTGGCGTTGCTGGCGAAATACAGCTGCGATAAAAACGGATGGGCAATAAAAGAACGAAAATCATTCCCTTCCGCAAAAGGATGCGTAAATCTATTTTCTTTCCGGAATCAGATCGCAGGAAATTATTTTTCGTATTACGACACATAATTTGCCGCTATTTTGTCCAGCGCTTTTTTCATTGCGGCTTCCATTGTTTCATATTTGCACGTCTCCCGACTGATGTAAAGAAAAGCAATCAGCATGCCTTTGTCTTGTATAAAATCCGATTGCCAAAGCGTTTGCTTATTTCGGCGATAAGCTTCGCGCATGAGTCGTTTGATGCGGTTTCGTTTTACGGCTCTTTTGAAACGTTTTTTTGAAACGCTAAGCAAAATGGATACCGGAAAACCCGAAAGCGGCTTTTTTGCCATATAAACGGCCTGAAGAGGATAACTCCGAAAGGAAGACCCTTCTTTGAACAATGAATCGATCTCCTTTTGGTGGAAAATTCGTTCGCCTTTGGTAAAAGTCTGTCCTAAATTCAACGATTGATTATTTTTCCTCTTTTTTATTTTTGAGCATCTTCTTAAGATAAATTTCTAAAGCGGCGGTCATCGAAGGTACGACTGGAGTAGGCGCTTCGATGTCGAGACGCAAACCAGCATCTTTTACCGCTTTAGCCGTAGTAGGGCCAAAAGTTCCTATGGCTGTTCCATTCTGTTGAAAATTTGGAAAATTTTTCAACAAAGAAGTGATTCCCGAAGGAGAGAAAAACAATAATACGTCGTAATCGAATTTCTCTTCTGTAGTGAAATCATTGCTAACCGTCCGATACATGGTCGCTACCGTGTATTTGATTTTTTTCTCATCCAATAAAAGGAGTAAATCATCTTTGTGAACGTCCGACACTGGAATTAGAAATGTTTCTTTATTGTTTTTATTGATGGGAATCATTAAATCTCCTACTTTTCCTGATGATGGAAAGAAAATTTTCCGTTTGCGATAAATGATATATTTCTGCAAGTAGACTGCAATTGCTTCTGTAACACAAAAATACTTCATAGTTTCGGGAATTTGGATTCTCATTTCTTCACATAAGCGGAAAAAATGATCAATAGCTGTTTTTGATGTGAAAATGACGGCTGTATGATCCAAAATGTTCACTTTTTGTGATCTGAATTCTTTTGCACTAACAGATTCTACTTTTATGAAAGGCCTGAAATCTATCCGCACGCCATATTTTTCCGCTATGTCGTAATAAGGAGATTTTTCAGTCGCAGGCTTAGGCTGAGATACTAAAATTTTCATAATATTTGAAGCCATAAAGAACCCTTTATCTACTAAAAAAATAAATAATTGCCTTATATAGTAAATATAAAGGCGCTATTTCTTGGGCACAAAGGTACAAAATAAAATGAAGCAAAAGGCCTTTGTGTTGAAAAAATATACTATATATCTTGTAAAACATCCATATCTCTACGAAAAAGAGGTAGATTAGTACGAAATAGTAAAACAAATAAGCTTCTTCTACATAAAACATTAATAAGGCGGGAATGAGTAAAATCAATCCGCAAAGCGAACTCAATGCGAAAAACGTTTCGTTCCACCGATCTATGCTTTCTTTTTGAAAAAAGACCACGCCCACCACCCAAGTCGATAAAAATTTATACGCCATAAATGCAACCAAAAATAAACAGATTTCGCCCACGGTCTGGAACAATTGAACGGCTGTTTCAGAAGCGGAATACTGAATGGGAAACAAGTAGCGGTAAAAAATGACCGCCAAAAGAATCGCCGTTTGCAGGCACAACAAGAGCTTGCTGATCAGTTCATTGCTGATGGATTCGGAAAATATGCTTTCCCGCTCGTTTTCACGGAACAAACGGTTCAGCATTGACGAGAGCAATTGTTTTTTCCCTTCGAATAAACGCATGCTGACAAAAAAACAAAACAGGAAAATAAGAAAGCCCCAGTTTTGAGCCAGCGGCCATTCAGAAAGTAATCTTTCGTTCAGCATATCTTTTGTAAAGCCTCTTGAGGAGTTTCAGCTACCTGCCAAGGCGACGGCTGCCCGGAAGGCATAAAGTTCCATTCTCTGATTTCTTCCAGCATACGCAATAAATTGTCGTAAAAATGATTGATATTGAGTATAATAATAGGATTTGTATATAATCCCAGCTGTTTCCATGTAATGATTTCCAGCAACTCTTCCAACGTACCCACTCCTCCGGGAAGCGCTATGCACGCATCTGATTTTTCGGCCATCCATTGCTTTCGCATATGCATACCTTCGGTGATGATCCGCTCGCTTAACGAAGGATGACACCAGCCCCTATCGACCATGAACTGCGGGATGATTCCCGTCACTTTTCCGCCCTGTTCCAATACAGCATCTGTAACACAAGCCATTAAACCTGAATGTCCTCCTCCGTTGACGCAAGTGATGCGATGTTGCGCCAATAATTTTCCTAATTCTTTTGCCGCTTCAAAATAAACGGGAGCAATTCGAGAGCTGGAAGCAGCGTAAATTGTTATAGTCATTTTGCAAAATTAGTAATAAAATTATTGTTATCTTTGCATCCATGTAAAATATATATTATTTATATAAATCATTAACAATGGCTGAAAATTTGTCTTATAAGGTAGCGGATATCCGTTTAGCCGATTTTGGAAGAAAAGAAATTGAAATGGCAGAACATGAAATGCCCGGTTTGATGGCGCTTCGCGCTCAATACGGCAAAACCAAACCTTTGCAAGGGGCTCGGATTATGGGTTCGTTGCACATGACTATTCAAACGGCGGTTCTCATCGAAACTTTAACCGAATTAGGCGCTGAGGTACGGTGGGCGAGTTGTAATATTTTTTCTACGCAAGATCATGCTGCAGCGGCTATTGCCGCGCAAGGTATCCCTGTATTTGCATGGAAAGGCGAAACGTTGGAAGAATATTGGTGGTGTACCGATATGGCATTGCGCTTTCCCAACGGCGAAGGCCCCCATTTGATTGTAGACGATGGCGGCGATGCAACTTTGCTGGTTCATTGGGGATATCAAGCGGAAAATGACGCTTCTGTCATTGACAGGCAAGGAGGCAATCACGAAGAACAGGTTATTTTGGATACGCTCAACCGTATTTTGAAGGAAGACAATACCCGTTGGCATCGAACAGTGGCCCAATTGAAAGGCGTTTCGGAGGAAACGACTACCGGCGTTCACCGTTTGTATCAAATGTTGGAAAAGGGCGAGTTGCTGGTTCCGGCCATCAACGTGAACGATTCGGTCACCAAATCTAAATTCGACAATTTATATGGATGCCGCGAATCGTTGGCCGACGGAATCAAACGGGCTACCGATGTAATGATTGCCGGAAAAGTAGTGGTAGTATTGGGTTATGGAGACGTGGGGAAAGGGTGCGCCAAGTCGATGCGCGCTTATGGAGCGCGGGTGTTGGTAACCGAAATCGATCCGATTTGCGCGTTGCAAGCGGCTATGGAAGGTTTCGAGGTTACTACCATGGAAAAAGCGGTCAAAGAAGGAAATATTTTTGTGACTACAACCGGAAACCGCGATGTGATCACCATTGATCATCTGCGGCAAATGAAAGATCAGGCGATCGTTTGCAACATCGGCCATTTCGATAATGAAATACAAATAGATAAACTAATTCATTATCGAGGCATTCAACATACGAACATCAAACCGCAAGTCGATAAATATACTTTCTCGACGGGAAATTCCATTTTCCTATTGGCCGAAGGACGTTTAGTGAATCTGGGATGTGCAACTGGCCATTCATCGTTTGTAATGAGCAATTCGTTTACCAATCAAACATTGGCGCAAATGGAGTTATGGAAAAATAACTACGAAATCAATGTTTACCGCTTGCCGAAACAGTTAGATGAAGAAGTGGCTCGACTGCACTTGGCTCATATTGGCGTGGAATTGACCAAACTGACTCCCGAACAAGCGGCCTATATCGGCGTAGCTGTCGAAGGTCCCTACAAAGCAGAACATTATCGGTATTGAAGAGAATGTTGCGTATTTACCCCCATATAAGGTCGTGTTTTTCCGTTTCATGAAGACAGATATGCGGGGTTTTATCAGGGCAGACACACAGGTTTGCCCTAATGTGTACACATAATTTTCTTATTTTTATGTTTCATGAGATTTTTATGGGTCCACTGGGTGCGAGTTTGTAAATCGTGCATAGGGGCTAAGGATTACAAATACGCAGTTGCAGAATTGCTGCGGTTTTTACCTCCATCTTAGGTTTTTTTTAGGAGGAGGAAGAAAAGGGTTTCTCATTGTTGGTACTTGCCCTTTAGCTTCTCCTTTTTCACTACAAGGATTCTTTCTCACTTCTCCATGTGGGCGGATTTAAGGTATTTTCAGAAATTCTTTGTAGCGTTCGCGATAGGCGGGCGAATGAAGAACGGCATAAATGTAATCAAAAATGCCCGTTAGCACAGTTGCTTTTGGTTAATAGTATTTTTCAATTCCACCATATCCTGCAATAAGTTTATTTTCTTTGGTTTTACTGATAAAATTGTTTAATCGTTTTTCAAATTCTTCAAGCCGTTCCCTTGCCGCCTCAATGTACGCAATTCGAATCCGTTTATATGAATCAGAAAATTGCTGATAGTTTTCCCATATCACTTTATCTTCTTTCAATCTTTCAATTATATCATTTGGAAATATGAAAGGTTCAGACAGAACATTCTGTATCTTATCCTCAAATTTAGGATGTATCAATTTATTTTCCAATAGCCATTTGAGTCTCTCTTTGTTCGGCTGCGAATAGGGACTTTTAGGTTTTCGAGGCGTAAACCGTTGAATTTTATGTTCTTTATCAAGCGATTTTACAGTACTGTCTATCCACCCGAAACAAAGCGCTTCTTCAACAGCGTCATTGTATAAAATGCTTTTTTTGTTGGAGGATTTATTAGGAAATACAAACCAAATTTCATCAGTGACGTCAAAATTGTCGGTCAGCCACTTTCGCCAATCTTTTCGATTTTCAAAATATTTTATTATCTTTTCCATTGAAATATTTCTTTATTCGTTACGGTTTGCGCATAATTGCCTCCCTTGTTCTCGCCATTATATATTTGTATTTGCTGTTGAGTTCGAAAATGTATTCTTTTATTTCATTGATTGTATTTGCCATCTAATCTTTTCTCACAAAGGTAGCGGTTTTTGTCCAATTTACATTTATTTTTGCAAATACTTTAGGTCTATTTGGATAGATGTTTTTACTGTCATTGGGTTATAATTAATTTCCTGAATCAATTTTAAATTTATTTCAAATTCCGTTTCACCACTCTTTCAAATACTGGTAAAGCATTCTCACGGGCAATCCCATTACATTGTAAAACGAACCGCTCAGGCTTTCCACTCCGATATAACCAATCCATTCCTGTACTCCATAAGCTCCGGCTTTATCGTAGGGTTGGTATTTTTTCACATAGTAATCGATTTCCGCATCTTCGAGCCAAGCAAATTGGACGGAAGAAACCGCATAAAAAGTTTTTTGTTGTTCTTGCGTAGTTAGGCAAACGCCCGTGATGACTTCGTGCGTTTTTCCGGACAAGGCGCGAAGCATGTTTCGCGCTTCCATTTCGTTTGCCGGTTTCCCATAAACTTGACCGTCCAGCCATACAATGGTGTCGGCAGTAATCAAAAGCGTATTTTCATTCATAAATTTTTTGTAAGCTAAAGCTTTCGATCGAGCGATATAAACCGGAATTTCTTCTTTCTGCAAAGCGGCGGGATAGGTTTCTTCGATATCGGGCAGAACTTTCAATTCGTAATGGATGTCCAATCCCAATAACAGCTCTCGGCGTCTTGGAGAATGAGAGCCTAACACAATCGTATATTTCGAAATATTATCTAACATGGAGTCTCTTGTTGTAATTTACCATCCGAAAGCGTCCGATTTCATCCATTTGTCCTGCGCTTTCAAAACTTGTTCAATCAAATCTCTCCCGACTCCCTGTCCGCCGTTTTTATGGGAAATGTACTTAGCAATCGCTTTGATTTCTGGAGCGGCATCGGCAGGACATGCCGGCAAGCCCACCCTTTTCATAATTTCGTAATCTGGAATGTCGTCTCCCACATAGCAAATTTCTTCCGGCAAGAGGCCTGTTTTTTGCAGGAAATCGTTAAACTCATCCATTTTGTATTTCGCCTTCAGATACACATGCTGAAACCCAAGACTTTCGAAACGCTTGCGTACCGCTTGCGCATCTCCTCCCGTAATAATCCCCAGCTGAAATCCTTGTTTTACAGCCAACTGCATGGCATATCCGTCCTTTGTGTTGATGACGCGCATGGGTTCGCCGCTGGGATGCAAAGGGATAGAATCGGGTGAAAGCACTCCGTCTACATCGAAAACAAAACCTTTTATTTTTCTTAAATCATAATTAATGTTGCTCATAAATACTTCAGATCAATCTCAAATCCTTCAATAATTCGGGAAGCGTTTGTTCGAAATTGACTCCGAAACGGACATCCGTTCCGGCTGCGGCGGTTTTTTGGATGGACGAAGCTGTAAAACGGACGGCGATTGCAGCCGATTCGTTCAATGAGAAATCATTCAAAATGGCCGATAATAAAGCGGAACCAAAAACATCGCCCGTTCCATGGTAATAACCCGGAATTCGTTTTTCAAAAGTATAAGCAATCTCATTTTGGATCGCGTCGTAAGTAGCGGCGCCTAATTGGTCCTCATCGAAAAAGACTCCCGTCAAAACAACTTTTTTAGGACCTAAATCGCTTAATTTTTTCAAGATATCTGTGATGTAGATTTCCGTATAAGGTCCTGGATTGTATTTTTCGCCGATCAGCAACGCCGCTTCGGTCAGATTCGGTACAATGATATCGGCTCTTTCGCATAATTTCCGCATTCCAACAGCAAATTCAGGAGAAAATATCTTGTACAACGCTCCGTTGTCAGCCATGACAGGATCGACCAAAATAGTATTATTATCGGCTTTAAATTCATCGAAAAAACAGTTAACCAAATCCAATTGCTCGAACGAACCCAAAAATCCAGTATAAATAGCATCGAATGAAATACCCAACGATTTCCAATGCGCTGTAATAGCGGCCATATCTTCCGTTAAATCGCGATAGGTGAAACCGGAAAACCCTCCCGTATGCGTAGACAGTACGGCTGTTGGAAGAACCGTTGTTTCGATACCTGCTGCCGAGAGGATTGGCAGTGCGACGGTTAAGGAACATTTGCCGAATCCCGATATATCGTGGATGGCGGCCACCCTTTTTAATCTTTTCATATACACAATGTTTTTTAAATATAGGGTGCAAAGATAAAAAACAAATTGTCAAGCAACTGCAAAAAAAGTACTATTTTATGCTCTCACTCGCCTTTTTTAGAGGAAAAGAAGGTGGATAACGGATAATGCGAATTTCTACGTCTTTCTAATTTTTTTACTATACTGATTTTATCAGATGTTATTCTCCAAACTTTTTTGCATCGGAATAGGCTTTAACGTGCAAAATGCTCTATTTACTTCTTAGGATTTATACGAATCAAAATTCGTTTGTATTTCTTTTATCTTTTATCTACCTTTGGTTCATCAAAAATTTATAGGCGGGTGAGAAACAGGAATAAACAAATAAGATAGAATTTATGATAAAACAAGAAATCACAAAACTGCTCGAACGTACCGAAAGGGAAAAAATAATTTCGTTTGTTGCAGAATATGCAGAAGAAGACAAATTTTTTTATGAGAAATTAAAAAAAACTTTATTGACTGACAATGACGATGAAGACAATGAAAATGAGGGCGATGGCGATGATGAAGAAATTCCGGATATAGATTATTACAAGGAGATCGCAGAGAATTGTTTTAGTTTCGGATGGAGAAGAGGGAGAGGGGATTACGATTTTAACGAAGCCGCTTATGAAGCTTCAGAAAAATTAGATAAGATGCTGGACGATGCTGTTTTTTGTGCAAAACAGGGAGAATATGCAGAAGCCGCTGCCACAGCTATGGGCGTAGTCGAAATCATCCCAGAAAAATATGAAGAGGTAGATGATTCCAACGGCGTACTTGTCGATAGTTTCGATGCGGCTATCGAATTGTTGTGCAACATCGTAAAAAATGCAAGGGTAAGTAATGCCTTAAAAAAAGGGATTTACGACTGGTGTAAAGAGGAAACAAATCAGCCGGCTTATAGAGAGTATGGATTTGACAAAATAAATATTCTCTATGCCGTTTGTTGTGAACAAAATACCAACACAGAAGAAGTGCTTGCCGACATGGATCGGAAAATAGAAAAAGCGCTGAATAGACATCGCAAAGGCGAGGCCGTAGTGCAGAAGATACGCTTTATGCAATCGAGGAATCTGGACGTGCAAGACCTTATTCAAAAACATATCGAATTGAATGATGTGCGTAAAATCCGGTTCAATCAACTATTAGACGATAAAGCATACGATGAAGCGCTGCGCTTAGCCGAGCGAGGAATCGAAATTGCGAAAGAGCAGGATCAGGAAGGAATGGTATTCGATTGGCAAAAAGCAATATTTGATATTTACCTCTTGCAGGGAGATACTGCTAACTTGTTGCCAATGGCAGAATATTTATTTCTGAAAGCCGGCTATAGTTCCAATAAGAACGAATTTTATGACGTTCTGAAAAAATATACGCCTGCCGACCATTGGCCAGACACGATGGAACGGTTGCTTGCAGTAGAAGAGGCAAATGGAGCGAATTCTTCTTTCGCTGGCCGCATTCTGCAAGAATATCAAATGTGGCCGAGACTTTTTGCTTATTGCCAGAAAAGTGGTATTGCCGCAATCGAGCGGTACGAAGAAGACCTGAAGCCTTATTTTGAGAAAGAGATATTGGAACAATACAAAAACTACGCCGAACAGCGAGCCCTGATAACCAACCAGAACGCCTATCAGGAGGTAGCCCGCATTTTGAAACGGATGAGGACATTCGCTGAGGGAAATCAACAGGTAGATCAATTGCTGGAAAAATACCGCTCCACTTACAAACGCCGGAAAAATATGATGGTCGCATTGAGTCAGGTGTGAGTTGGAAATTGTTCGATTTGCTAATGATGCGAATCAAGAAAATAGGGTGTAGCTTTTAAATGAGATACGGTCGTTTCAAAGGGTTGAAAGAACAGATTATCTGTTGTTCTACTCTTTGATTTCGAATCAACAAAGAAATATCCTCTTTCAGAGTAAGAGGAGAGCATCTCATAGGAAGCGTTAAACACATTTACATAATTATAAAAATCAAAGATAAATATAAACAATGGCGTCCGAAATTAAAGCAATAAAATGTCCTCAATGCGGCAGTACGCAGCAAACGGAAATACGCCGCAACTATTTTCGCTGTAATAGTTGCAGAACAGAATATTTTGTTAATAATGAGAATGATATTACTATAACACACAAGTATGATATTCCAAATAATACGCCGCAATTAAAAAAAACAGGAATAACCATTGCAATTGTTGCCGGAAGTATTATTTTCTTAAGCATTCTGTCTTCCCTACTCTTTAGCCACGAAAGCAAGAGCAATATTACAGCCAACAAGGAAAAAACATTTAAATGGGATTACGATACAAGAAGTTTCGGTTTTGAATCCATCAATAAGCAATCTATTTTTGTGGCTGTGGGAACAGCACAGACTAATGATCGTGCCTCTGATACCAAAAATCTTTTAGCCGGATTTTACGATGCTATCAGCGGAAAAGAGATAAAAAAACAGGAATTAACTATTTCGGTGAAACGGAACGACGACCGAAATGTCGAATTCAGACGGTTTGAAAATGGCGATTGCTATTGTATCTTTAACAAAAAGAAACTGTTGAAAGTTGATCGGCAATACATCAACATAGAAGAGGCGCCGTTCAATGCGTATAAAGAAATACAGGAATTGGATGCAGGCATTGCTCAAATTGAATTTCTATATAAAGACTATGGCGACGGGTTCAAGATATTGACCAACGAAGGGAAATTTATCGACTATTATCCCATTATCCAAAAAGCATTCTCTGCAAAAGAAATTTCTGACTTCAGGGATAAAGCTTCCACTCTTCCTTACAATGCTACGGTTAAAACGGCTTTTAAATTTTCAGGAGGAACTCCTGATAAGATACAGTTGATAAAATATAAATATAAAGGCGCAGTAGGCTATCCTAAAAACACGCCATGGTTTGACAGGACAGATGATGGAAAGATTTTCATAAGAGGGCAGGGAGAAAGATTTGTTTCCTATGCAGATTTTATGCCAGGACGTCTTTATTTCAATAGTACGGTTTTGGCCTATAACGAACAGCAAGTGGTTATTTCCTTCCGTTCTTCTCCGGCCGAAGACGCGCCGCTTTTCATTCAAGCGCTTGATGCCAATACGGCTCAAATTTTGTGGACAACGCCTGTTAATGACAAGATTTATGTATACGATGATAGTTTTATTACCAATTCAGGTTATTTTATTAGAGGAAATATATATAATTTATTTATTGATAAAAACGGAAAAATAATCAATAGATTCAATCCCAGAAATTTATAGAATTATGAATCATTTTAAATCCTAAAAACTTTGGAATATGGGACTTTTTAACAAATTTTTTTCGGCACAACTCTCTTCTGTTATTCAATGGGAAAATCAAGACCTCAATCTTTTATGGTACCGCTTTCCATCGCAGAAGAATGAAATTAAAAACGCATCAAAATTGATCGTAGCGCCCGGTCAGGGTTGTATATTGGCGTATGAAGGGAAAATATCCGACCATATTGAAGAAGAAGGAATTTTTAATCTTAAAACAGATAATTGTCCTTTTATTACGAATTTGCTCAGGTTTCGTCAAAATTTTGAAAGCGAGCATAAACTCTTTATCTATTTCTATCGCAAAGCCGAGATATTGAATCAGGGGTGGGGAACTGCTTCGCCAATTAAATACGTAGATGCCGTTTATAATATTCCTGTTGAAATGGGCGCAAACGGAAATTTTTCCTATCGCATTAGCGATGTTAATTTCTTTTTCGCCAACATTGTGGGAAGCAAGTCCTCTTTCACAACATTCGACATGCAACAGGTTATCGTTAACCGCTTGCCGCAAATTATTTCATCCTATTTGGGAACTCAAAAATTTTCGTTTCAGAAAATTGATGCCAAACTCGACGCCATTGCTGCCGAAATAAAAGAAAAGGCCAACACGGAATTTACGCAATTAGGTCTTCAATTATCCGATTTCAAGATTACAGGAACTCAATTTGACGAAAAAACAACGGAAAGAATCGGCAAAGTGGCCGACATTACTGCCGATGTCATCGCAGCACAACAGGCAGGTTTGGACTATGCAGATATGCAAAAGTTGCAGGCCTTACGCGATGCAGCCCGTAACGAAGGCGGTTTAGCGGGCGCAGGCGTTCAATTGGGCGTGGGTATGGAGTTGGGGAAAAAATTCAACAAAAAGAAAGAGGAAATAATTGAATCGAACAATGAAGATGTCGTACAAAAGTTGCAAAAACTGAAATTGTTGCTTGACCAACAAATCATCACTCAAGAGGAATTTGATGCAAAGAAAAAGGAATTATTGTCTAACTTATAATCATTTACATCATGAAATATTTCACAGGAACGATCGTTATATTGGTTATCTTAGCCATTGTTAGCTATTTTGTACTGTTACTTTGGGGCATTAACCTTATCAGTGCTGAACACTTCACAAAATCGCTTATCACATTCGGTATTCTGGTTGTTGTGTCGTTTATTCTCACAATAATCATTCCGTTTTTTTTCAAAAACAACGAGAAAGGATACGATATGAGCAGAGGAAATGTAGCGCACCCCAAAAATGAAAACGCCGAATGAATAGTTTGTAGCCAAGAGAAGCGTCGCTTCGTGAACCGTTTAGCGGGAATTTGGGAGTGATGTAAAGAGTATGTTATTGATTTTACACAAATCCTTTAGTTCCTTCAAATGATTATACAATTTTAAGTCCAAGATTCATCGACTTCCAAACTGTCGTAACGACTTTGCTTGGGTCTTATTGGATGAACTGAATGTCAAGCGTAATCACTCCGTGCGCGGTCGCCGATCAATTGACGCCCGCAGTCTTTGCAGAAATAATTTTGCTGACGGAACGATTTTTTGCCGTTTTTCTTTATATTTGCATAATACTAATAAATCCAACAAGGAAATGGAAAAGAATTCTCAAAATCACAATCAAGCGCATTCCGGCGATGCGAATGCAAGAAATCGAGCCTCTAACAGTTTCAGGCATATTATCGCGAACAGAAATATGCTCATGAGTATTGCATGCTCATTCATGCTTTTTTTACTAATGAGTTGCGAAGCAAAAGTACAGAAAAATCTGAGTGTAGTTTCAGTTTCCGGAATCGGAAGCGTATTGGCACAACCGGATATGGTACAAATGAATGTCAATATTTCCCATACAGCGTCAACGACAAAAGAAGCTAAAAAAGCGGTAGACCAAACAATGCAACAACTGTTGAAGATTTTTCAGGAAGAAAATATCGAAGATAAATTCATTCAAACTGTAGCGCTCAACTATGAAATGGAATACGATTATCGAACGGGACGTCGGGTTCGAATTGGTCAAAGCGCTCAACAGACTATGTTAGTAACGGTAAATGATATACTAAACAAGCCCGAAAGATTTTCATCCTTATTAGATAAAATCACGGCTATCGACCGGGTAGAAGTCCAAAACATTCAATTTGACATTGAAAATAAAACGGAATTATTCCGAAAAAGTCGTGAATTGGCTTACCAAAAGGCATTTGACAAAGCCAAACAATATGCCAGTCTTTCTGGACGTGAAGTCGGAAAAGTATTAACCATTTCAGAAGGAAGAAGTCAGGAAGTTGCACAAACTAACGCCTTTATGAACAATATGCGTCTTGAAGCGACAAAAGATGCAGATTCTGTTAGTTCGTCTGTTCCTACGGGGAACCGAGAGATAACCTCTGAAATCAACGTTACCTTTTCATTGAAGTAAAATGTTGGATAATGCGCTTGTATGGACACGTTGATAAAATGCAAATAGTTTTTTAAAATAATTGTAGAGAAGAATCATTATGAAAAGCTTAAGGAACATACTCACAAATTTAAGCAAATATTCAAAATATTTTAACGAGTCTAAATTTTGGAAGAAAATAAAATTCATTGCAGCCAAAGTAAGCGTAAAGATTATTTATTATGCTCTTTTGCTGTTTTACACGCTAAAAGCGCCTAATGTCAGTCTAAAAAAGAAAACATTAATTTGCGGCGCTTTGGGGTATCTTATCCTTCCAACAGATTTGATACCGGATGCATTGGTTCCAATAGGCTATACAGACGACCTTGCTGTTATTATGTATGTGGTAGGATTAGTAAAAAATGAAATAACTCCTGAAATAGAAAGCAAAGCTAAAGGAAAACTAATCAGTTTAGGACTATATTATGACGAGACGGTTCGCTAAGAGGCTTTTTCATTGGTAAAAAAATGACAACTCCTTCCTATCAGCTTTATTAAAAGTTCCTATTTTTACATTTCACCTCCGTAGAGGATTAAGTAAAAGCATAATTCTCTGTTATTTAATTATTTACTTAATAAGCATCAAGTTTTGTGCGGGACGAATTAGATGCGGAGGCTTTATCTTTCCATTTCTGAGATTAAACTCTCTTTTCTTTCTAAAACTATTTTATATTTAATTGTAAATCAACTTCTAAATGAATTATTAGGAAAAAAAATAAAATTTGTTCCGAAGAAGGGTTAGTTTGGTATGAAATTTGAAGTAATATAAGTGTTGTGACAAGGAAACCAAAAAATAAACCAAAACTTATTAAATATGAACGTTTTCTGACTTAAAAAGATGACCAGAACAAGGGGTAAAATTTTGATATTAACCAAAAGGTGAGTGCATGCGTCCCCCTAAAAGCTGTCCTGAGAGTGGAATTATTTAAAAGGACAGGAAGAGACAAGAATCGTTAGTGAAAGACGAAGGGACGTAGTGAACCAGAAAGAGGACCTTAACGATAAAAGCCGGGAGAGATGGGTTCTACTCCGGCTTTTTTTTTTGCAATTTGTCGGTTTTTCCAATAAAAAAATGAATTGCAAAATGAAGCGTATAGGATGGGGCTATTTTCGTAACGATTTATGAAAAAATAAACTCTACCTTTACGCCAGATTTTTAAGTATGTATTCCGAAAACATCTAAAAGGAGGAAAATTCTATGAATAAGAGAAAGAACATAAACCATATTTTTGACGACGACGAAATAGCACTATCTACACACACGTACACGATTGAACTATTATCTGGACTTATTGTTTCTACATGCCAATCTATTTTTTGTAAATCTATTTTTTGTAAATGAACGTCGCGCTCTCTTACTTAAGCTTGAGACAAGTAAGAATAAGAGGAAAATCTACTGCAATTAGATGATTAGTAGGGGGGAAAGAAGGAGGAAACTCCTTCTTTCTTTTTTTAGCGCCTCCGGTGTTTAATAATCAAGGTCGAAGGCATACATTGCAAAGTTTCCTTTTCGTGTTCAGAGAGATCCAACCAAGTTTCGTAGCTGATCAGCATAAAATTTTGCTTGGATAATAATTCGTCCGGAATATGAGACGAACACACCAGAATCGTTTTCGTATGGACATTCAGAAATTCCCGCACGCTGTTTTCCGATAATTTGTTTTTCTGGATCGCATCGCCCAATTCGCATACATAAATCCGGGCGTGATTCAAAGCGATCAGGTTGCCGGCATATTCAAATAGGAAAACGTCCTGTATTTCTTTCAAGATAACAATTATTTCGGTCGCTTGCTCAAAATTCCGATTGACAAAAACCCCTACCGACGAATAACTTTGCTCAATGAATTGCCGCGTTTTATCCTTCAACAAATCGCCCGGATAAAACCATTTCGAATAAAGATCGGTATGCTTAGCCGCTTCCATATCTTGAGGTAAAGCCGACAGAGAAAGTCCAGCGCCGACCAGCAAAAAGTTAAATCCTTCTCTATTAACAATATTTGCAATTTGTTGAGTGGCATTATTCGCCACATCGTAACGGGTCTTGATCGCTATGTTCAATTTTTGCGCTTCTTCCAAGATTGGCGCAAAGCTGATGTGTTCAAATTTTTCTGTATGGATCGGATTCACTTCTGTGCCGATCGTTAAGTGCAGCGCGGTAATTTCCAATTCCTCTTTTCCTTTACCAAACACTTGCTGGGCGACGTCGAGCAATGCTTTTCCATTGCTGGCTCGTCCAAAAGAAAGCAGCAAACGAAATTTATTTTCAGCCCGTTCGATCCGATTTTTCCCTTTTTTCCGGAAGAACAACCCGATAAAGGACAATAAAGGCCCTGTCATAAAGGTAGTAATTAAGGTCATCAAAACAAGCATGGCGAAAATAGGGGGAGGGAGGATTTTCATCTCGTAGCCAATAGTCAAGACAATCAGTTCCATCAATCCTCGCGTATTCATCAAGGCGCCCAAATACCAACTGTGCTTCCACGATTCGCCGGTGAAACGGGCGGCCATCGCCGTTCCCATAACCTTTCCGAAAATGGCCGTTACCGTAAATAATCCGCAGGTGAGCCATTCGATAGGGGTACTGATCAATCCGATTTGGGTTTTTAAACCGGTCGAAACAAAAAACAGAGGCAAGAAGATCGTCAAGGCGACGTCTTCCACTTTTTCTGTTAATATTTTTCGAAACTGGACTTGCCGCGGCATGATGACTCCCGCCATAAATGCGCCGAACAGAGCGTGTATACCTAATATTTCGGTGGTATAGGCGGAAATAATCAGAATCAGAAACATAAATGCGACAATGTTCTTGTTGATCAATTCCTCATTGTGGTAAATAGTACCTATAATATTAAGGAAGGGACGCATGACAAAAAACATGAAAAGCAAAAACAGAACAGCAAAAAGAATCGTATATCCGGCGCCCGCCAGCGTTCCGGTTTGGGTAATGGCAATCACGGCGGCCAGCAGGCACCAAGCCGTAATATCGCCGTTGGCGGCGCTGGTCAGCGACAAAATTCCCAAATGCGATTTGGTCAATCCTTTTTCTTGTATGATTCTGGCCAACACCGGAAAAGCGGTAATACTCATCGAGATGCCTATAAATAATGCATACGAGATAAAAGGCGTAGTATGCGCCGCATAGGTAGAATAGGTAATATAGGCCACCACCACGCCGCACAGAAACGAGACCAACATTCCCGTATGGCTAATCAGAATGGTTTCGTTGAGTTTTTCCTTTACCGCTGCAATATCCAATTCCATACCGATGACAAACATAAAGAATATCAATCCTATTTGGCTCAGAATCGTGATATTGCCCAACGATTCGGGCGCAAAAAGAAAAGAGGCCACTCCGGGCAAAAAATGGCTGAGCAGCGAAGGCCCCAACACAATGCCGGCGACAATTTCTCCGATCACAGAGGGCTGCCCAATTTTCATAAACAAATATCCGAGTATGCGGGCAAAGAAAAGGATCGAAATCACTTGCAACAGAAGCATAGCGACCGGCGTTTGAATGTTGGATTGGAGGGACTGGACAAATATGGGAAACCCTTGAGTGAGAAAATTAGAAATATTTTCGTGTGAAATCTTTGCCGGCACATCTGCTTCAAACCGGCTGCCTAATTGAATAACCCAGGCTATCAATGCGCAGCAGATAACCAGCATGAGAATATAAAAAATGAAATTTTTGAATCCTTTTTTCATCTCTACTTTATTTATTTCTAAAAATCAGAGAAAACTTGTATGTTCATCTCCTTGCAGGCGAGGTAAAAATAAAAGTTTGTTTTTTAAAAAATACATTCAATTAATCAGCTCTTTTCTATACTAAGCGTCTCAAATAAATACGCACCTATAAATTTAAAATAATGATAATAAAATGAATAAATATAAATATTAAAATTTATCAGTAAATATT
>WRFY01000123.1 GCA_009783445.1 Candidatus Azobacteroides sp.
CGAAAACTCTTTTCGTTGTTTTGATATTCGCTATATTTCATGCTACAAAGGTACGCACGCGCACGTAATATAAAAAATTTATTTTACATTAACTCTAATGAAAATAATATCTCTTTTTATATTCCCTTTATTTTTCAAGCTATAAAATTAAGGAACAAACTCAAGAATTCATCATGCAAAGCGCAGCATATTAATGAATTAAAATCCATTTGGTGATTATTTTGCATAGTCTCAAAAAATCACCGATTCAGCCATTCTGACATCTGTATTTTGCTTTTCGCTAAAAACAAAAAACTCCCGAAAATCAGTGACTTTCGGGAGTTTACTTCTTTCTGCTTTCGTGGTGCCACCAAGAATCGAACTAGGGACACACGGATTTTCAGTCCGTTGCTCTACCAACTGAGCTATGGCACCTCCTTTTTTGCGGTTGCAAAGATAGTCTTCTTTTTTGAATTGTCCAAATTATTTGGAGATTTCCCGCACTTTAGAAAGAAAATGTTTTTAAATGACTATTACATTTGCTGTTAATACTTTCCTTGCCGATCCGGTTTGGAGCCGTGGCGTCCTCCTCCCTGCTGTTCTTGACGTTCCTGATTTTCGGGACGCGGAAATAATACCTTGCGCGACAATTTGAATTTACCCGTTTTAGAGTCGATTTCTGTCAATTTCACTTCCACCGAATCTCCTTCTTTCAAGCCGGATTCTTCTACTGTATCGAGGCGTTTCCAGTCGATTTCCGAAATGTGAAGCAATCCGTCTTTCCCCGGAAGAAATTCAACAAAAGCGCCATAAGGCATAATGGAACGAATTTTTCCCTGATATATTTCTCCTATTTCAGGTACAGCAACGATTCCTTTGATCCTGTTTCTGGCCATGTCGATGGAGTCTTTATTGGCTGCCGCTATTTCTACACGGCCAATTCCATCTATTTCTTCAATAGTGATGGTGGTACCTGTTTCTTCTTGCAGTCCTTGAATGATTTTTCCGCCCGGACCAATAACAGCGCCTATGAATTCTTTCGGAATGATGATTACTTCAATGCGCGGTGCATGCGGTTTCAAATCTTCACGAGGTTCGGAAAGCGTTTCCAATAATTTTCCCAATATATATTCGCGACCCTGTTTTGCTTGAGCCAGCGCATTTTCGAGAATTTCATACGATAGTCCCTCTACCTTGATGTCCATTTGCGTAGCCGTGATTCCTTTCGTCGTTCCTGCCACCTTAAAATCCATATCTCCCAAATGGTCTTCGTCGCCCAGTATATCTGAAAGTACGGCATATTTTTTGCCTTGATTTTCTGATATGAGACCCATTGCGATGCCGGAAACAGGCCTTTTGATTTGTACTCCTGCATCCATCAGTGCGAGCGTTCCGGCGCAAACCGTTGCCATTGACGACGAACCGTTGGATTCCAGAATGTCGGATACAATGCGGATAACGTATGGGTAAGTGGGGGCAATCATCGGCTTTAAGGCTCGATGAGCAAGATTTCCGTGGCCCACTTCTCGGCGCCCTACTCCTCGTTGCGGTTTTGCTTCACCGGTAGCGAAGGGAGGAAAATTATAATGGAGCAAAAAACGTGCTTTTTCATTGTTTAGCACATCGTCGATAATTTTTTCATCCAATTTAGTACCTAAGGTGACTGTTGCAAGCGCCTGGGTTTCACCTCGCGTGAAAATCGCGGCTCCGTGAGGCCCAGGTAAACAGTCGACTTCCGACCAGATAGGGCGGATATCGGTGGTTTTGCGGCCATCCAAACGAATGCCTTCATCTAAAATACACCGGCGCATGGCTTCTTTTTCTACGGCATGGTAATAACGGTCAATGAGAACTTCCTTTTCTTCCAGTTCTTCCTTCGTATATTGGGTCTTGTATTCATCCACGATGGCTTGAAATGCATCCGAACGTTCCTGTTTTCCTTGTCCCGATCGGGCGAGAGCATATACCTTATCATACAGTTTCGCTTTGACGTCTTCCTGCAAAGCTTCGTCGTTTATTTCATGAGAATATTCGCGTTTGACGGTCGTTCCCACTGCTTCCGCCAATTCGAGTTGAACCTTGCACTGAACCTTAATGGCTTCATGGGCAAACTTGATGGCTTCCAGCAAATCGGCTTCCGATACTTCGTTCATTTCTCCTTCCACCATCATAATATTGTCGATAGTGGCCCCTACCATAATATCCATATCAGCTTCTTCCAACTGAGTCATCGTCGGATTAATCATGAATTGGCCGTTGATTCTAGCCACTCTGACTTCCGAAATCGGCCCATTGAAAGGAATGGTGGAAACAGCTAAGGCAGCAGAAGCTGCCAAACCGGCTAAAGCATCTGGCAAATCTTCTCCATCAGTAGAATAAAGAACGATATTTACAAAGACCTCTGCATGGTAATCATCTGGAAACAAGGGGCGCAAAGCACGGTCGATCAAACGGTCGGTCAATATCTCATAATCGGAAGCTCGACCTTCTCTTTTGGTGAATCCGCCCGGAAATCGTCCGAAAGCTGAATATTTCTCCTTGTATTCAACTTGCAGGGGCATAAAATCTACGCCCGGTTCTGCGTCTTTGGCCGCACAAACTGCTGCCAACATCATCGTGTTATTTAATCTCAACACTACCGAACCATCAGTCTGTTTGGCCAATTTTCCGGTTTCGAGGGTAATAATCCTTCCATCACCCAAATCAATCGTCTTTACAATAGGATTAATCATAAAAATCTCTCTCTAATTTTTTTCTCTAAAATTTAAAATTGAGCAAAGGTAGTGAAATTTAAGCAGAATCACTTATCTTTGTAGACAATTTACAGTACATAATTATGAAAAGGACTTTTAGACCGCTTGTTTTACTTTTTGTCCTTCTTTCTCTGGCGCTTTTTTCATGTAAAGACAGAAAACAGCATTTTACTATTCGGGGGGATATTCTGGGAGGAACAGCGAAAACGCTTTATTTTGAAAATGTGGGAATTTCGAGTATATCCATTTTGGATTCTGTCAGGTTGACAAAGTCGAATTCATTTTTATTCCGACACCCTCGTCCCCAATCACCCGATTTTTACCGCCTACGTTTGGGAAATCAGATCATCAATCTGGCTATCGACAGTACAGAGACGATTATAGTTGTTGCCGATGAAGCTCATTTTGCCCAAGAATATGTGTTGGAAGGAGATTGCGCAGAATCGTTGAAAATCAAAGATTTGACCCTTTTGCAATTCCAAACCAGCAACGCATACAATGCTTTGCAAAAACAGTTGGAGGAAGGAAGTATATCGGCTGACCAGTTTACAGAGGAGGCCAATGCGATTATCAACCGCTACAAATCGGTCGCAAGAGAATACATCTTGGCTAATTTTGCATCTCCCTCAGCTTACTTTGCCTTGTTTCAGCAAGTCAATCATATGTTGATTTTCGATCTCTACAATAAGGACGACAATAAATTATTCGGCGCCATTGCCAATCTCTGGAGTCAGACTTATCCCGAATCGCCCCGTACCCTTCAATTGAAAGTCTTATATACCAATTCAAGGACGACGTTGCGAAACGAACAGCCTATTGAAGTGAATGAAAGCGACGCCAAAGATTATTTCGATATTTCTCTCCTGTCGGTGAGTGGAAAAGAAGTGCGCTTATCGGAAGTTGGAACAGACAAAGTGGTTTTAATCGATTTCATTACTTATTCCGTTCCTACGGCTCCAGCTCATAATCTATTGTTATCCAGTACGTATAATAAATACAGAACCGAAAATTTCGAAATTTATCAGGTATCGCTGGACATTGACGATCATTTGTGGAAAAATGCGGCAGTCAACCTGCCATGGATTTGTGTAAGGGATCCACAATCTATTTATTCGCCCACTGCACGAAAATATAATGTGGTAGATTTGCCGGTGGCATTTATTCGCAATAAAAGCGGCGAGATCGTATTGCGTATTGACGATTTTAGTACTTTAGATGAAATTATTGCAAAACAGATAAAAATGTAAAGAAAATCACTCTTTTGTGTTGTAAAACACCTTTTTGGGTTTGTTTTTTTTTCAAAAAGTGTTTAACTTTGTCCACAGTTAAACTTTAAAAAACAGGAGTTCCGATCTTTTTGATCGGAATTCTTTTTTGTTTTTTACGTTTTTCACAAAAAGAAAATTTATCAAGGAAAAAAGTATTATGGCAGTAAGTTACATGACAAGAGAAGGATTCAATAAATTACGGGAAGAAGTAAATTATTTGGAATCTGAAAAACGCCCTGCTATATCCAAGCAAATAGCAGAAGCGCGCGATAAGGGCGACCTATCCGAAAATGCGGAATATGATGCGGCCAAAGAGGCTCAGGGTATATTAGAAGCTAAAATAGCTCAATTGAAATCGTTGATCTCCAATGCACGGTTGATCGACGAAAGCCAGATTTCTACCGACAGCGTTCAGATTATGAATAAGGTAACAATCCGGAATGTCAAAAACAATCAGCAAATGGTTTATACTTTGGTTTCCGAAAGCGAAGCAGATTTGAAAGTCGGGAAAATTTCAATCAATACGCCTATCGGAAAGGGATTAATGGGGAAAAAAGTGGGCGATATCGTCGCTATCACGGTTCCTTCAGGAGTACTTTCATTCGAAATAATGAATATTTCATTATGAGTATTTTTAGTAAAATTATAGCAGGCGAAATTCCTTCTTATAAGGTAGGAGAGAGCGAACGGTTCTATGCTTTTTTGGATATTCATCCGATAGCCGAAGGGCATGTATTAGTCGTTCCCAAAAAGGAAATAGATTATATTTTTGATTTAGACGACGATACTTTATCCGGCATGATTATTTTTGCCAAGAAAATTGCTAAAGCTATAAAAAAAACGGTCGATTGCAAAAGAATTGCTCTCACGGTAATTGGCTTGGACGTGCCTCATGCACACATTCATTTAATACCTATCACGAAGGAATCCGACATGAATTTCAACGGTACGAGAAAAGAATTCTCTCCCGAAGAAATGGAGAAAATCGCCCATGACATAGCAGGGCATTTGGAATAAATCCCACAAACTGTACGTTCCGTTACTTGTGTAAGACCAGGGATTGAGCAAATTCGCGGGATATATAATTATCCATCGACAAGCACACTTCCGAGGCGAACGCTTTGGCAGGTTCGATCAGTTGATCCCATTGATTTTCGGACAAAGAGTTCAAATCGTCGCGGAAGAAGTTGTTTTGGATCAGAGCATAGGCAAATCCTGCATTGAAATTATCTCCAGAGCCGATCGTACTTACGGGAATCAAGGCCTCTACGGCATATTCCTTTTCAAAGAAAGGCGTTTTTAAGAGGATGGGTTTTTTCCCGCGGGTAACAATCAGGGGTTTGGATTCTACCGAAAAATACGTATTATAAATGTCAGCAATACTGAGTCCGGGAAATAACACGGCTAAATCTTCCTCTGAACAACGAACGACCGTCGACAACTGAAAATTTTCCAGAAAAGAATCCATCAATGCCAAACGTTCTTTTTCATGGGCTTTTCGAAAATTGATGTCGTAATATACAATGGCTCTTTGCTCTTTGACATACTGCAGGAAACGCTTCACTTTCTCCCTTAACACTGGATTTACGGCAAAATACGAACCGAAAATCACCAGATCGTTTTCGCAGAGAGGAGGAAAAGCAATGTTCAGCCTTTTCTCAGGGAAATCGGTATAAAAGACGTATTCCGCCTGCTGTTTATCATCCAGAAAGGCCAATGAAACAGGCGATTTCCCTTCTTCTAAGAGATCGGAATAAGCAGTCGAAAGATTATTTTCTTCCATAAACGACCGGATTAAATCGCCTACTTTATCTTGTCCCAATTCGCTGATAAACAAGACAGGAAGGCCGCAACGTCCCAACGATACCATACAGTTGAAGGTAGAACCTCCCGGAACAGCTCTTTGCGGTTGATTGTTCCGGAAAATAATATCCAAAATGGTTTCCCCTATGCCAATAATTTTTCTCATGACAATTAAAAAAATAACTATATAATGGTTAAAATGAAAGCGGGAACAAAGGTAATGGTTTTTTGGGAGAAACAAGAGCGAAATATTCCAAGGCCTTTCCGGCATTCCTATAGCAAATGAGCGCTGATTGTCAATAGATTAAGGAAATTCGTTAGGTACGGTCTGTCTTAAAGCAAGAATTTTTGAGTTACTTGAGGCAAAGTATAAACTTTTTTCGCAAATTAACAGTTTTTATATTCGTATTTTTAGTTTTTTATAATAAAAAGTAGAATTCAAATAATATAAAAATATATCTTTGACGAGGATTTAATACTTCCTCGTAAAAAAAGGAAAAATTGGATTGTTAACTTTTTGTAAAAACATATCTCATTTATTTCTTTTTTATGTGATATGTTATAAATTCCTTATATTTGCAAATCATTAAGTACAAGAGAATGAGAATTTGGAATTAATATTTAAAATTTTATCTAACTTTAAAAGAACACAAAATTTTTATGGAAACAAAAAAAACAAAAAGAGAGGGTAAAAAATCTCGCGGTGTTTCAGCATTCGTTGTTATTATTATTGCGTTAATTTTGGCTGAATCATTTTTCTATTTCGTTTTAGGAAATCCTTCCAACTTTGAAGGAAACGATCCTGCCAATCATCCACACAATTTATTAGGGACTATGTTTAAAGGGGGATTCGTTGTACCGATCATCTTAACTTTGTTGTTAACAGTTATCATTCTAAGCGTGGAACGCTTTTTCGCCCTTTCTAAAGCAAAAGGAAAAGGAAATTTAATCAATTTCGTCTATGATGTAAAAAATGAATTGAGAAAAAACAATATTTCAGCTGCTGAATCGCTTTGCGGAAAGCAAAAAGGCTCTGTAGCGGCTATTGTTGACGCTGGATTAAAAAAATATAAGGAAATGGAGACGGTCAGCATTCCCAAAGAACAAAAGATTGAGGAAATCAAAGCTGAAATAGAAGAAGCTACGGCGCTTGAATTGCCGTCGATGCAACAAAATCTTCCGATCATTGCTACGATTTCTACGTTGGGTACGTTAATGGGGTTGTTTGGAACCGTATTGGGGATGATCAAATCATTCCAAGCGTTAGGTCAAGCCGGAGCGGTCGACTCGGTGGCTCTTTCTGTGGGTATTTCAGAAGCTCTTGTAAATACGGCAACAGGGATTGCAACGGGCGCATTGGCTATTATCAGCTATTCCTATTTCAGCGGTAAAATAGATAACATGACTTATGCCATTGACGAAATGGGATTTGCGCTTACTCAAACTTATGCCGAAACACATAATTCATAAGTAAAGTTTTATGGCAAAAGTAAAAGTAAAGAAGCAAAGTACATTCATCGACATGACAGCGATGAGTGACGTGACTGTTCTTTTGCTTACATTTTTTATGTTGACATCGACCTTTATCTCAAAAGAGCCAATACAGGTAACCACCCCCAGTTCGGTTTCCGAAATCAAAATCCCGGAAACAAACTTGATGACCATTCTGGTTGACGAACATGGGAAAATCTTTCTGAGTTTGGATTTTCAGCAAGAGCTGGTGATGAAAACATTGCAGGATGTAGGCGCAGACTACGGCTATACGTTTACTCCTAAACAATACGATAGTTTCAAAAAATTGAAATCGTTTGGACTCCCCATTAATTCCATGGCGGCATTTCTCGATTTGCCTGTCGATAAACAAGATGCCTATCTGACGGATGTGGCCAACGCGAGAGTGGGAATTCCTACCGATTCGGTCGAAGTAAGAGACGGTTTAGGAGTTATTTCGAAGGATAATGAATTCAAACGGTGGGTAAGCCATGCTACATCCAACGACGATGCTTTGCAAATAGCGATCAAAGCCGATAGGAAAACCAATTATCCGGTAGTTAAAAAAGTGATAGACGATTTGAGGGATATGCGGAAAAACCGTTATCTCTTGATCACGAATTTGAAAACGGCTTCCAGTGAGTGAAGTTAAGTCATTAACCTATAAAAAAGAAAAAAATGGCTGAAATACAAACGAACGATCATAATGAAGGTGGAAAAAATAAACAGAAGAAGCAGCAGCTGCGCGTAGACTTTACCCCGATGGTAGACATGAACATGTTGCTGATTACATTCTTTATGTTTTGTACTACGCTTTTGAAGCCGCAAACGATGAATATTAACATGCCTACTAAGGACAAGCCGGTAGTGGATAGTGGAAACGATGTCCGAGCATCTGGCGCTGTTACGGTTATACTGGCGGGTAATGATGAAATCTACTATTACTTAGGGATGCCCGCAGAAGACGGTTCTTCGTATGAAGATGCGAGCTTTTTGGTACAATCCTCTTATGCTCCGGATGGTTTTAGACAGGTATTGCTGAAAAAGAATGCAGGAACGTATGAACAAATTCAGGATTTGAAAGTCCAATTGCAGCGGGGAGAAATCAACGATTCGATATTCAGGAAAATGTCGGCGGATATACAAGACAAAGCAATGAAAGAATTGAAGATTGCTCCTACGGTGATGATCAAACCTACGGATTTGTCGACCTATAAAAACTTGGTGGATGTATTAGACGAGATGTTGATTTGCAACATTGGCGCTTATGCAGTAATTGATATGAGTGATGGCGACCGCTATCTGCTGTACAAGAAAACAGGAAACAATGCTTATCTTACTCCTCAACAATTGGCACAGGGTAGCTCGGGAGTCAAAGGGAAAAAGAAATAATAATTGTCTCACAAATTAATGCAAAAAGAATTATGACAAAAGACATTGATTTGACCTCGCAAAAATGGATGAACCTCGTTTTTGAAGGGAAAAATAAAGAGTATGGCGCGTATGTATTGCGCAATGAATCGTCTAATCGTCATTTCAAAGCTTTGGTAATTGTAACGATTGCCGGCTTGTCTCTGATATACCTGCCGAAATTGATTAGTTCGGTAATACCGAAGGCGCCTGAAATAGAACAAGTAACCGAAGTGACGATGACCGATGTGACGAAGCAGGAAATTCCGGAAGAAAATAAAATTAAGGAGATCGAAAAAGTTCCGCCTCCTCCGTTGTTGAAAGAAACCGTACAGTTCACCCCTCCGGTCATTAAAAAAGACGAAGATGTGAAAAACGAAGTGACTTCCCAAGAAAAATTGACCGATACCAAAGCGGCTATTTCCGTAGCAACGGTAGAAGGAGTCAAAGAAGGCGGCGTGGATATTGCTGATTTGCAAGAACACAAAGTAGTCGTTCAGGAAGAAAAGAAACCAGAAATCTTTTCTCACGTTGAAGTACCCCCTTCTTTTCCGGGCGGGGATAGAGAACTGATGAAATGGTTGCAGGAAAATATTTCTTATCCTGTGCCTGCAGCTGAACAAGGCATTCAAGGACGCGTTATTTTGCGTTTCGTAGTCGGCCCGGATGGAAGCGTAGGAAATGTGGAAGTACAACGTTCGTTGGATCCAACTTGCGACAAGGAAGCCGTTCGCGTAGTGAAAAAAATGCCGAAATGGATTCCGGGCAAACAAAACGGAAATGCAGTATATGTTTATTATACTTTGCCCGTATTGTTTAAGTTGCAAAACCAATAACGATCTTTATCCATTTGTGTGATAAGAAACATTTTCTGATGGCCGTTCAAAAAAGGCTGATGAGGATGTTTAAGAGATATTGTTTTCATGATTGAACTGGCTCGATTCCCATTGGGAATTGTAAAGTGCGAGGAGCGAAGCGGGAGCAATCCGAAAAAGTAATTTTCAAGGGATTGTTTCAAGCGGTCGCCCCTCGTAACAATGTCTCAAACGGCTTTTGAGAAGTGGAGGAGAAAACCATATGTCTTTACAGGAAAAACCAGAGCGAGTGTAGATAGCAAATTGTAACACATTGTAAAAAAGAAAAATTATGACTAATGATGTAGACTTGACCTCTCCCAAATGGTTAAACCTTATTTTTGAAGGCAAAAACAGGGAATATGGAGCTTACGTATTACGCGAGGATTCTTCCAATCGTCATATTAAAGCATTAGCGATAGTTGTACTGGTAGGTTTGGCATTGATTTATCTGCCTGCACTCATCAAATCCGTAGCGCCTGTACACGTCAAAGTAGTGCAAAGCGAGGGAGTGAATTTTTCCAACATTTTCGAGGAAGAGAAAGAGAAAAATCAGGTGATTACCCCTCCGGAAGTAAAAGCGGTTATTCCGCCTTTAGCGGCTACTACCCGATTTGTACCTCCGATTATTGTTCCTGACAACAAAGTCAAGGAGGATGATCTAACTCCGACGCAGGCTTCTTTGAGTGAAAATAATACAGAGATAGGAAGAGTCACGGTAGAAGGAGTGCAAAAAGGCGGGGTACATCCCGACGAAGTAGCTCCTATTATTGAGAAACCAGTTGTTCGCCAAAAACCGTTCATTACAGTTGAACAGCCGCCCTATTTTGACGGAGGTGAAAAGGCTTTATTGAAATGGGTGAGCGAAAACATGGTTTATCCCGCGGCAGCAAGAGAACGAGGCATACAGGGACTGGTGGTTCTGCGTTTCGTAATTGATCCCAACGGTTCGGTGAGCGATATTGAAATATTGCGCACCTTAGATCCCAGTTGCGACAAAGAAGCTGTTCGCGTAGTGAAAGCAATGCCGAAATGGAATCCGGGTAAACAAAATGGCCGCGCAGTACCGGTGTATTGCACTTTGCCAATTCGGTTTGTATTACAAAATAATTGAATAGAATATGCGTTCAGAAAATCCCAATAAATTTGATGGACAGAAATTAGGATGGTCGATATTCGAAGGTGCGATGGCTATCCTTTATCTGGTATTTGCCTTTATTTTTCTTTTTCCTTCTCTTTTGCATCTTCGTCTTGCTGTTCAGGATGGATTGAGAATAATGTTTGGAATCATCTTGGGGGTTTATGGAATATTCAGAATTTTTCGAGTGATAAAAAAAATGCGTTGACTATTTTTCTTTTTATCCTTCTGCACCTCATTGGGTTTTCTCCTCAAACGACGAAAAAACAAAGATGTGCAGAAGGATAAAAAAGAAAAATAGATTCTGCCAAATGATAAGTTGATGAAACCAGTATTGTATTTAAGCGTTTTATTTATTTTTTCACTGTCGCTTATTTCCTGTAAAAAGAAAGCAAAAAGTGAGGAGTGGAACGATACGCTCCATGCAGGTCTCATACGGATTTCCTGCGACGAACATTTTAGAGAATTGATGGATAATGAACTCATGGTTTTTGAAGCGCATTATCCGGATGCTGCCATTATTCCGATTTATACAAGCGAACAGGAAGCTATCCGCTTACTGACGGAAGATTCGGTGCGTTTTGCATTGGTTACGCGGGATTTGAATCCAAGCGAACAGAAGAAATTGACAGACAGGGCAATGGAAGCAAGGAAAAATTTGATTGCTTTCGATGGGGTCGCACTGATTATCCATCCTGCAAATAAAGATTCCTTGATCAGTCTTCCCGTTTTACGAAAAATACTGAGAGGAGAAATTACCGAGTGGTCTCAAGTGAACCGCACCTCTTCTTTGGGAACCATTCGCGTCATATTCGACAATCGCGAATCGTCCGTTTTGCGTTATGCCGTCGATTCGATTGTGCGGGGAGATACGTTTTCCCCCAATTTGTATGCACTGAACGATTATTTGGAAGTAATAGAAAAAGTGCGGCAAATGCCGAATGCGATCGGTTTGATAGGCATCAACGCCTTGCAGAAGGAAGCTCCCGTTAACCCGAATTTGCCGGACATCCGATTAATGAGACTGAGCAAGGAAGATCCTGCTACGGTGAAAAATAGTTATCTTCCTTATGCAGGCGATATCATGCAGGAAAACTATCCTTTATGGCGGCCTGTTTATATCTTATTGTCCGATCCGAGAAGCGGATTATCTTCCGGATTAAGTATTTTTCTCGCCCATGAAGTGGGGCAGAAAATCATATTGCAATCGGGCTTGCTGCCGATTACCGATCCGCAGAATTTGTCCGTAAATATTAGCGATGAATTTCCAAAATGAATATCCAATTGACAACATAAATAAACGATAATAATAATACGACAAATGAAAATGAATAATAAGTTTTTACTGAGTTTGGCAATTTCTGTCTTTTTTTCTGCCTCTGGAATGTTTGCCAGCAGCAATGAAAGAGGAATTGATCTTTATCGAGCTGAATTGTATGGGGCAGCTAAACTATTTTTATTAGGTCAAAAAAATCAGTCAACACAAGATTTGGCGGAAACACAGTACTATTTGGGTCAGGCATACTCTAAGCTTCAACAACCGGATTCGGCGGCTTACTACTATGCCCAAGCCATAGAAACCGATCCGGCCTATCCATTCGGGTATATCGGTGAAGGAATGTTGGCATTGGAAAACAAAGACGCCAAAGCGGCGGAAACATTATTTAGGAAAGCCAATGGACTCGCTAAAAAAGATCCATCGGTGCAAACAACTATAGCCGAAGCATACATCGCCGCACAGATGGATGCGGAGGCGGAAGACGCATTGGATAAAGCGCGGAAAGTAAACAAAAAATTTCCGGGTATCTATCTGGCAGAAGGCGATATGCTGATGAAAGATGGAAAAGTGGGAGATGCTTGTGCTCGTTATGAAAATGCCATTCGTTTCGACGCATCCTATAAAGTAGCTTATCTAAAACTGGCTCAAGTATATAAAGAAATTAATACTACCGAAGCGCTAAAATATTTGGATCAATTGACGGCTATCGATCCGGATTATATTCCCGCTTATGCTTTAATTGGCGACATCAACCGCGATGCAGGATTCTATCTCCAAGCCTTGAAAGCATACGAAAAGTTTATTTCCATACCGGGAGTGCCGATTTTGCAACACGAACGATATGCACAGCTGCTTTATTTTACCGATCAATACGATAAATCGTTGCAAGAAATAGATTATGTGTTGCAGCAAGATCCAACTAATCCAATCATGCACCGGTTGCAGGCTTACAACAATTTCAAATTAGACAATAGTACGGTTGCGCTTCAGCAAATAACTCAATTTCTGCAAGACAATCCAGTCGATAAACATATTTACTTAGATTATATTACGTATGGCCGTCTGTTGTTGAAAGCCAATCGAACAGACGAAGCGATCAGCGCTCTGCAAAAAGCTCAAGCTTTGGATCCGAGTAAATCGGAAATTTATAAAGAATTGACTTCTGCTTATGAAGCAGCTAGTAATTTTCCAGAGGCAGTCAATCAATACGAAAAATATTTTGAAATAGAAAAAACGCCGACCGTTTACGACTATCTGAATTATGGAAGGGACAATTATATGGCTGCTTCTAAATATATTGATGCTGATTACTTAGCAACTCCTCTTTCGCCGGACCAAAAACAGGCAGACGATGCGTTGTTTTACAACTATGTTAAAAAAGGAAATGAGGCTTTTGCTGAAGTAATCGAACGTTCTCCCGATTCTTACCACGGTTATTTGTGGAGAGCGCGTCTGAACTCGTTTGTAGACCTCAGACGGCAACCAACGAAAAGTTCTCCTATGGAAGGCGTAGCTAAACCTTATTATGAAGAGGCCTTATCTGTGATGTTGAAAAATAACGAGGATGGCAAACGAAACAATGACATCATCGAAGCTTACCACTATTTGGCATCTTATTATATTTTGCGGGATGATAAAGTAAATTCGGGCGAATATTTTAAGAAAATATTGAACATCGATCCAAATAATGCAGCGGCGAAAAACGCTTTGGACGCTATGAAAATCAAATATTAAGCAAGTTAAAAGTTAAAAAATAAGAAGCATATTTTAATTTATTTGTGTTATCATGAGGAAGTCCCGCAGAGACGCCGCGAACGTATTAAGTGGCATCCTGCGGGACTTATTTAAACTTAAAAGTCAGAATTTAGTTTCATTTTATTGTTGACATGAGGCTATAAATTTTATCGACGCCATAAGGTATTATAAAGGTATTATATTTTCTTTTCTGTATTCATTATGGATTTATCTAAAATCAACAGCATACTTTTTACATCGCCATCAAAATCAGAATACATAATTTTTTTTGAAAAAAATAACTTTTTATAGTTTAAATTCCATGCTTTTTACCCTTTTGGCGACTTCTTCCATCAACCATTTGGGGGTAGAGGTTGCTCCGCAAACGCCGATTGATTTCGTATCATTCAACCACACCGGCTGAATGTCGTCCGGATCGGAAATCAGATACGTATTCGGATTGGCTTTTCGAGCTTCTTCCAACAGCACTTTCCCGTTCGAGCTTTTTTCTCCCGCTACGAATAGCACCAAATCGTGTTGCGAAGCAAATCGCTTGATATGAGGTATCCGGTTCGCCACCTGGCGGCAGATCGTGTCGAATGAATGGAATATGACATTCTTATTTACAAGCAATTGTATTTCATCGACGATTTCTTTGAAACTGTCTACCGACATCGTTGTTTGAGAAAACAGATAAATGTTTTTATTGAAATCCAATTTTCGGATATCTTCTTTTTTTTCGATGACAATCGCTTTTCCTTCAATTTGTCCTACTAAGCCATTGACTTCCGCATGACCGATTTTTCCGAAAATCACAATTTGCGAATTTTCCTTGTCGGAAGTTTGATAGCATTTTTTGATTCTTTTTTGCAACTGTAAAACTACCGGACAAGTAGCGTCGATGATTTGAATTTTATTTTGATCGGCTATTTCGTAGGTAGAAGGCGGTTCGCCATGAGCGCGAAGCAGCACTTTTTTCCCGTGCATTTGCTTCAATTGTTCATGGTCGATCGTTTGCAAACCTCTTTTTTTCAGTCGGTTGACTTCCTGACTATTGTGTACGATATCACCCAAACAGCAAAGTTCGTCTTGAGCGTTCAATTCTTTTTCAGCGCTCTGGATGGCATTGACCACGCCAAAACAAAATCCCGAATCTTGATCTATTTCTATCCGCATATTCTATCCGCTTTTTACTTTCTTAAGATTATAATTTATATCTTACTGGCTATAAATTTGTTGACGCCTAAATTCGGCACAAATAATCGCTGCGGCTACAGCTACGTTCAACGATTCCGTCGATTCGATCGATTCGATTGGAGACGGATAATTGGGAATATACAAACGATTGCTTATTTCTTTTTCCGTTTCGGGACGAATGCCGTTTCCTTCATTCCCCATGACAATTATTCCCTTATCGCTCAATTTTTCCCGATAAATATCATTTCCTTCCAGAAAAGCGCCGTAGATAGGCAAATGTTTCAATTCCATCAATAATTCCGGTAAAGATTCGTAGAATACCTGCACTTTGGCAATTCCGCCCATACTGGCTTGTACGCTTTTGGGGTTGTAAACGTCGACTGTGTCGGGAGAACAAACGATATTTTTGATCCCAAACCAGTCCGCCAGACGGATGATTGTACCCAAATTGCCTGGATCTTGAATGCCATCCAACAGTAAACTCAGTTCATTTTCGAGCGCTTCTTTACGGAAAGGATGCTGAGGCTGTACGAAAACGGCAATGACTTCTTGTGGATTTTTCAATAAACTGGCTTTTTTTACCTCTTCTTCTTCCACTGCTATTAGTTCTTTGACGTTCAAATTTTCCTGCATGGCCATCCACGAAGGGCAAGCGATCAGCAACTCACATTCAAAAAAAGGCAGAATGCTCGCAACCAATTTATTTCCTTCCGCCAGGAAAAGGCCGGATTCCATTCGCTGCTTTTTATTTTCGAGCGACTTTATCCATTTTATTTTATTTTTGCTTAACATGCCGAGTAAATCCGCTCAATGATGTCCACTACCTTATATCCATCGTAAGCGTTGGTGGTTATGGTTTCGCCTTTTTTGTTTTGCAATACATTGATCACATTATCTATTACATAATGATGATTCTGAGCCGAACCTTTATACGTTCCATAGTCGTTTCCCGGATTGGTGGGAGGCAACGGCGGCATTTTATAATCCTTGATATGACAATATTCTACTTCGTTCATGTATTGTCCGCCAATTTTAACGGTACCGTTTTCGCCGATAATGGTTACGGAGCTTTCGAAATTGGCATCATATACCGAAGTGGAATAACAGAAGATGCCCCTCTCTCCTTTTACAAACCGGAATGTAACGATGCCGGAATCTTCAAAGTCGGTCAAGGACTGATGGTTGAAATTTTCGAAATGTGCCCGGATGTCGGCAATATCCCCAAACAGCCAGTACATCAAGTCGATAAAGTGAGAAAACTGCGTAAATAAAGTACCTCCGTCCAAGTCTTTGCTTCCATGCCAATTGCCGGGTGTGTAATAACGCTCGTCGCGATTCCAGTAGCAGTTAATTTGTACCAGATAAATCGCACCTAACAGTCCGGACGTTACAACATCCTTTATCCATACGCTTGGAGGAGAATAACGATTTTGCATGACGCAGAAAACGTTTTTGGCGTATTGGTTGGCTGTTGATAAAATATTTTTTGCATCCAAGGCGTTTAGCGACATGGGTTTTTCGATCACGACATGATGACCCGTTTCCAAACCTCGAAGCGCCATGGGAGCATGCAAACCGTTTGGAGTACAAATATTCAAAACTTCCCATTCGATTTTTGAATTCAGCAGCGCTTCCAGATCAGTAAAAAACGGACATTTCCGAAGGGGGGGCGGGAGATTCAATTGTTCGAAAGGTAAAATATCGCAAATGGCCGCTAATTCCGCCTTTGAATTGCGTTGAATCATTTCAATATGCCGTTTTCCGATATGACCGCATCCCACTATGGCAAACCGCACTCTCTCAATGGGTTCTATTCCACGTTCCGCTTGATCATCGGTTTCCATACATTTGACGGTAATAATGCTGATAATCGCCCGAAGTGACTTCTTCTACCCAATCTTGATTTTCGAGATACCAACGGATGGTCTTGACGATTCCTTCTTCAAACCGGGTTTCCGGATACCAACCCAATTCAGTTGTAATTTTGGTAGGATCAATGGCATAGCGTTGATCATGACCCAAACGGTCTTTGACGTATGAAATCAAACTTTCATTGATCCAGGAAATATCTTCGCCGGACCTTTTCAGGACTTTTTTGTATTCTTTGTTTTCCTCCAGCAGATTCCGCACCGTAGAAATGGTCAACTTAACAATATCAATATTCTTTTTTTCATTGTGTCCGCCGATATTGTATACTTCGCCTACTTTCCCTTTGGCCAAAACCAGGTCTATGGCTTTGCAATGGTCTTCAACATACAACCAATCGCGTATGTTACTGCCATTTCCATACACAGGCAGTTGTTTTCCTTCCAGAATATTTTTAATAATCAGAGGAATTAATTTTTCCGGAAAATGGTAAGGCCCGTAATTGTTAGAGCAACGGGTAATGTTGACCGGCATTTTGTAGGTTTCGCCATACGCTTTAACAATTAAGTCGGCTCCCGCTTTGGAAGCGCTGTATGGACTTCTTGGATCCAAAGGCGTTTTTTCGGTAAAAAATCCGGTTTCTCCTAAACTTCCATACACCTCATCAGTAGATACTTGCAAATACTTGACTCCGTCTTTATAAGTCGGATAACCGTTTTTGTCCTTCCCTGTCGCCCAGTATTTTTTGGCTGTTTCCAATAAATTTTGCGTTCCCAAAATATTGGTTTCAAGAAATAATTGCGGATTTTCAATGCTGCGGTCGACGTGGCTTTCCGCCGCAAAATTGACCAGCCATTGAACCCCATATTTTTCAAAGATCGGACAGGTCGCTTCCGCATCTTTGATATTTCCTTTTACGAAAATCAGACGTTCGTCTTTCAAATCGTCTTTGATTGTTCCTAAATTGCCTGCATACGTCAAATCGTCTAACACGATGATCTGAATATCGCGATAATTTTTTAGTAAATATTTCACAAAATTGGCTCCAATAAATCCTGCGCCTCCGGTTACTAAATAAGTCATTTTGTCCACAAATTTTAAATTAAAAAATTATTTTTTTAAAGATAATAAATATTGTCCGTATTCGGTTTTTTCCAGTTTTTTCCCTAAACGATTGAGCCGAGCATTGTCGATCCACCCATTTCTCCATGCAATTTCCTCAATACAAGAGACATAGAAACCCTGCCGTTTTTGAATCGTCGCTACAAAATTGGACGCTTCCAACAAGCTGTCGCAATTGCCCGTGTCTAACCAGGCAAATCCCCGTCCAAAAAGCGTTACTTTCAGTTTCCCTTCTTCCAGATACGTTTTGTTTAGATCGGTGATTTCATATTCTCCTCTCGCAGAAGGATGTAATTCTTTTGCTCTTTTCACTACGGAATTGTCGTAAAAATACAATCCGGGTACTGCATAATTCGATTTCGGATTTTGAGGTTTTTCTTCGATCGACAACACTTTTCCCGATGAGTCGAAATCCACTACTCCGTAAGCTTTCGGGTCTTTGACGCAATAACCGAAAATGCAAGCGCCTTCGCGGTAAGCTTGCGCATCGTGCAACATGTTGGAAAATCGTTGACCATAAAAAATATTATCGCCCAATATCAAGCAAACCGAATCATTGCCAATAAAGTTTTCGCCCAATACGAAAGCTTGTGCCAAACCGTTGGGGACTTCCTGTATCTTGTATTCGAACTGCATTCCCAAATCGTCGCCTGTACCTAACAGTTGTTGGAACATGGGTAAATCCCGCGGCGTAGAAATAATCAACACTTCCTTAATCTTCGCTAACATCAAAGTAGACAGTGGATAATAAATCATGGGTTTATCATATACCGGCATGATTTGTTTGGAAATGGATTTGGATAATGGAAAAAGGCGGGTAGCGCTTCCTCCCGCCAAAATAATGCCTTTCATATTATAGAAATTTCTTTAAATAATTTACCTTTTTTATCTTTTTCGGACAATAGAAGTTGCGATTGATCCAATGGCCAGGGTATATTCAAATCCTGATCGAGGCAATAGATCGTTCGTTCCGCATCGGGTGCATACACATTATCTACTTTGTAGGAAAAAACGGCTGTTTTGCTTAAGACTAAAAAACCATGAGCGAATCCGCGAGGAATAAAAAACTGTCTTTTATTTTGGGCTGTCAGTTCCACCATCTGATACTGACCGAAAGTGGGTGAGTTTTTTCGTATATCCACCACTACATCCAACACTTTCCCTTCTATCACTCTCACCAGTTTGGCTTGGGCAGCTTCTCCTTCCTGATAATGCAATCCCCTTAAAACGCCAAACGATGATTTGGATTCGTTCTCTTGTATAAAATTTACTTTCACGTTGTGTTTTTCAAGTTCCGACTTCTTATATGTTTCCATAAAATAGCCTCTGGCATCTTCTCTTAGTATAGGTTCGATAATCCACAAACCTTCAATTTCTGCTTTGATAAAATTCATAAAATAGTTGTTTTTGCAAAATTAATCATTAATAAGTGAATATCCATGCTTATTCCCATTTTTCCGATAGAAGTGAAAAAAATAGGCGAATAATCTTGGAAAAACGGGATAAAAATATGTATCTTTGCGATCGCAAAAATAAAGGGTACCTTGGCCGAGTGGCTAGGCAGCGGTCTGCAAAACCGCGTACGGCAGTTCGAATCTGCCAGGTACCTCTGCGTCTAAAAATCCGATAGTTTCAAAGGCTGTCGGATTTTCCTATTTTATACTAAATCAACAAATTACAACGATAAGTTCTAAATATAGAAATCAAAAAAGCGTAGCCCCCTTGTAGCCCGCGATGAAAAATAACGAGAAAAATAGCCCAATTGCAGACCACGGTTTAAGAAAGATCAAAGTCTATTTCAGAGAATCAAAAGAAAAATCAGGAGAAGGATTTGTCTGGATATGTTTTTATGTTATGCTATGTTCGGCTATAAATTGCGCTATCATATAATTGAAAATTTAGTCTAAGTTGGAATATGATTCCGTTTGATCCTTTTATTCGATTTTGCTTGTAAGATTGAATCATACGAATATCATTTTTTTCCCATACAAGCGAGGTGAAGTATGCGATATAATTTAGGCAAGTTTTTTTCTAAGCGATAGATATTTTCTTGTTCTCTCTCTTTTTAGATACTATAAAGCAAGAAAAAAACGGTTACTTTGTTATGCACTCCCTCTTCTCTTCAGCCGAAAAAGATGCGACCCTTTTATTTATTTATCAGTAGATTAGAAGAATTCTGTCGAGATAGGGCGACTCGAACGCCCGGCCTCCACGTCCCGAACGTGGCGCGCTACCAACTGCGCTATATCTCGTTTGCAAAAGTGGTGCAAAACTACAAATAATTTACGGAACTTCAAACAAAATATTTAATTTTCCTTTATTTCGAACGTATCTGCATCTTTCCATACTGGAAATTTTTCCCTGAAAGCCTGTATTTTTTCTTTACTTAAAGAAATGGTAAGCGCCGATTCTGTGTCTTTTCCTGCTTCCAGCATACTGTTTCCTTTGTAATCCAGTACGGTCGATTCTCCCTGATACGAAATGTCGTAAGCATCTTTTCCAATCCGGTTGACTCCGCAAACATAACACAGATTTTCAATGGCTCTGGCTCTCAGCAATACATTCCAGACGACAGCTCTCGTTTGAGGCCAATTAGCTACGCAAAGCAAAAGGTCGTATTCGTTGGCTTTGTTCCGAGTCCACACCGGAAAGCGCAAATCGTAACAAACAATCAAACGAATATTCCATTGTCGCCACGAAATGATCGGTTGGGCTTTTCCAGCTGTAAAAACTTCATTTTCTCCGCTGATTCGAAACAAATGCCGTTTATCGGAAAAAAAAGACTCTCCTTCGGGAGTAATAAAAAAACCTCTGTTGAATAAACGGTTCTCGCTTTCGGTAGCTAAAAAACTTCCCGCAATAGCCAGATCGTATTTTTTCGTCCAAGCTCGAATGGTCTGAACTGTATTTCCTGCATTGGTTTCCGCCAGATAAGCCGCCTCCATCGAAAATCCAGTAGTAAACATTTCCGGAAGAACCGCCAAATCAGCTTTTCCCTCCAAGGATGAAATCAAAGCTTCGTAATCGTTTAGATTTTTTTCTTTGTTTTCCCAGCTAATTCCGGATTGAATAATCCCCAGTCGAAGCTCATTCATAAGTCATCATTCATTATCAGACGGCAAATTGTGCAGGATGTTTGCCCGAAATATTTTTATACAGTTGTTTGATTTTTTCTATATCTCCTTGAACATCTCCGCTGGGAATAAAGTTTTCTATTATCCCGATTATTTTTTTTGCATAATCTAAATAAGCCAGCGCGATCGGAACTTGCGCTTTCCACGCAATGTAATAAAATCCGGATTTCCACACCGGATTTTTTTTCCGCGTTCCTTCGGGAGCTATGGCCAATTGAAAGTATGTGCGCTTTTCAAATTCTTCTGCCATTTGTTCGGTCAGCGAAGTCTTCTTTTTCCTGTTAACTGGAAAGCCTCCAATGGCTTTTAAGAGGTATTTGACAGGAAAAAAGAACCAGCTTTTTTTTATTAAAAAATGGGGTTTTCCGCCGATGGATTTGCAAAACAACATTCCGATAACGAAATCCCAATTACTTGTATGCGGCGCTACGCAAATAACGCATTTAGGTTCCAGTTTCTCTTTCATGGAAGAGCTCCAGCCCAAGGTTTTAAAAATAAATGAATAAATACTTTTCACAAATAATAATAATTTTTTTGAGAATGATTAGATAAATTTACATCATATTATTCAAATTTGACACAACAAAATAGCTCTTTTTTCGTTATATGAATAATAGTTCCCATAGGTTTTATTCGAAAAAAGTAGCGGACAAAGATAAGATGAAAAAATCAATAAAATCATATACTTTACATAATTATCATGCAATTCCGCAGATATTTTCCTTGCCCAAAGAAATGCTGCAGGAAATTGAAGTGGTAGGAAAAGTATTGCCATTTAAGACAAATAATTATGTTACAAACGAATTGATTGATTGGGAACGGGCGGATTCCGACCCTATTTTTACCTTGAATTTTCCAAGAAAAGAAATGCTGGAGAAAAAGCATTATACAATGATTGAGAAACTGATCGATGAACAGGCAAGCAAAAAAGTCATCGACAGGGAAATTCAAAAGATTCGCTTATCCTTGAATCCCAATCCTTCGGGACAAGAGCAAAATGTCCCGTATCTGGGCGAAATCAAATTGAAGGGCGTTCAGCATAAATATCCCGAGACGGTATTGTTTTTTCCGAGTCAGGGACAGACCTGTCATGCTTACTGTACTTTCTGTTTTCGTTGGCCGCAATTTTCGGGAATGAACGAGCTTCGGTTTGCCATGAAAGAAATCGACTGGCTGCTTAAATACCTTCGTTTGCACAAGGAAGTAACAGACATTCTGTTTACCGGAGGCGATCCGATGATCATGAATGCTTCCTGTTTGAAATCGTATATCGATCCTCTGCTCGAACCGGCATACAATCACATCCACTCCATCCGTATCGGAACAAAATCGCTTTCTTATTGGCCTTACCGATATTTGAGCGACGACGACAGCGATGATATTTTCCATTTGTTTGATTCAATTATCCGCTCTGGAAAAAATCTCTCCATCCAAGCGCATTTCAATCATCCCCGCGAGTTATCGACGGAAGCCGTGAAATTGGCTATTAGCCGTATACGGTCGACAGGAGCCCAAATACGAACGCAATCGCCCCTGCTTCGTCATATCAACGATGATCCTGAACTGTGGGCGCAGATGTGGCGCAGACAGGTCGACTTCGGTTGCATACCTTATTATATGTTTATTGCTAGGGATACGGGTTCCAAACGTTACTTCGAATTGCCTCTGGAAAAATGCTGGCAAATATTCCGCAGAGCTTACCGGCAAGTAAGCGGTTTGTGCCGAACCGTGAGAGGCCCCAGCATGAGCGATATTGCCGGAAAAATACAGGTTTTAGGCGTGCAAGAAATAAAAGGAGAAAAAATTTTTGTCTTGCGTTTCATCCAAGCGCGAAATCCTGCATGGGTGCATGTGCCTTTTTTTGCCGAATACGATTCCAAGGCCACATGGTTCAATCAACTTAAGCCGGCTTTTGGCGAAGAAAAATTCTTTTTTGAAGATCAATTAAATAAAATGACCGATAATCAATCGCTGTTATTCGAATAATTTCTCCTTTTTATTTTTCTGTTACTTAAATAGTTATTATTTCATCGTTTCCAGACTTTTTACAAAATAAACAAAATAATTCAGCAAAAATCTTCTTATTTTTAAAATTAGGTACTACCTTTGTAGCCTGAATTTTTCATTTTTGCTAACTTAATAATTTAATTTATGGATATCTCATGTATTGAGCACATTGGAATCGCTGTTAACAGTATCAGTGAAAGTCTTCCTTATTACGAAAAAATACTGGGTTTGAAATGTTACAATATCGAAGAAGTTGCGGATCAAAAAGTGAAAACAGCTTTCTTTCAGATAGGACAAACAAAAATTGAGCTACTTGAACCAACCTCTGAAGATTCCACCATCGCTAAATTTATTGAAAAGAGAGGGGAAGGGGTACATCATATTGCTTTTGCAGTTGCGGATGTGGCAGGCGCATTGGCCGAAGCTGAATCGAAAGGCGTCCGGCTGATCGACAAGGCTCCTCGCAAAGGCGCTGAAGGTTTGAATATCGCCTTTTTACATCCGAAATCAACAGGAAGCGTATTAACGGAATTATGCTGCAAATAAGTAATCAATTATAATATGAGCAATCAATTAGATAAAGTAAGAGAGCTTATCGAACTAAGGGCAAAAGCCCGTTTGGGAGGCGGTGAAAAAGCAATTGAAAAACAGCATGCGCAGGGTAAATATACTGCCCGCGAACGAATTACGATGCTGGTCGACGAAGGCAGCTTCGAAGAGTTGGACATGTTTATGGAACACCGTTGCACCAATTTTGGAATGGAGAAGAAGAAATACCTGGGCGATGGAGTGGTTACCGGATATGGGACCATCGAAGGACGCTTGGTGTATCTTTTTGCTCAAGACTTTACGGTTATTGGCGGATCCTTGTCCGAAACAATGGCAAAAAAAATCTGTAAAGTAATGGATTTAGCCATGTTGATGGGCGCCCCTGTTGTGGGGCTGAACGATTCGGGAGGAGCGCGTATTCAGGAAGGAATCAACGCTTTATCCGGCTATGCCGAAATTTTCCAACGCAACATTCTGGCGTCCGGCGTTATTCCGCAGATTTCCGGCATCTTTGGCCCTTGCGCCGGAGGAGCTGTGTATTCGCCTGCATTGACTGATTTTACCATCATGGCCAAAGGAATGAGTTATATGTTCCTTACGGGACCCAAAGTCGTCAAAACAGTGACGGGAGAAGATGTAACCCAAGAACAGTTGGGTGGGGCGGAAGTCCATGCCACCCGTTCGGGAGTTACTCATTTTATGGTAGAGTCCGGCGACGAAGGAATCGCCCTTATTCGTCGTTTGTTGAGTTATCTTCCGCAGAACAATCTGGAAGATCCTCCTATCCGCGAAACAAACGACCCCATCGATCGGTTGGAAGATTCGCTGAACGAAATAATTCCCGACAGTCCCAATCGTCCTTACGATATGTATGAAGTGATTGGTGCTATTGTCGACGACGGCGCATTCCTCGAAGTTCATGCCTATTACGCACCAAATATTATCGTCGGGTTCGCTCGCTTTAACGGACGTTCGGTAGGGATCGTGGCTAATCAGCCCAAAACTCTGGCCGGAGTTCTGGATATCAACGCATCGCGGAAGGCGGCACGCTTTGTCCGTTTTTGCGACGCATTCAACATTCCTATTGTAACGCTGGTCGATGTTCCGGGATTTCTTCCGGGAACGGGTCAGGAATACGGGGGAGTGATTGTTCATGGAGCCAAATTACTTTACGCATATGGGGAAGCGACCGTTCCTAAAGTGACGGTAACCCTGCGCAAATCGTATGGAGGGGCGTATATTGTAATGAGTTGCAAACAATTGCGCGGCGACATGAATTATGCATGGCCTACGGCGGAAATTGCGGTCATGGGAAGCGCTGGCGCTGTGGAAGTGCTGTATGCAAAAGAAGCGAAAGAATCGGACAATCCTGCAAAAGTATTGGCGGAAAAGGAAGCGGAGTATACTGAAGCCTTTGCCAATCCCTACAATGCGGCAAAATACGGCTACATTGACGATGTGATTGAACCGCGAAATACCCGTTTCCGCATCATTCGCGCACTCCAACAATTGGCCACAAAGAAACAGACAAATCCAGCTAAAAAACACGATAATCTACCCCTATAATGAAAGAAAGAAGAATGAAAAGAATAAAGGAAAAGGAAATCAGGCAAAAAGCCATCCAAAGGATTTTCTTTATTTTCGTAGGCTTCATTGCTTTTATTTCGTCGAATCTTCAGGCGCAACGTACTACTTCTCTTAAACTCAATGAAATATTGGTAATCAACCACGATAATTTTCAGGACAATTACGGGGAAAAAAATCCATGGATTGAAATTTACAATACATCTCCGGGAAACGTAGATATCGCGGGATGTTTCCTTACCAATACGATGGATGTTCCGAAAAAATACAAGGTGCCGAAAGGAGATGCTCTGACGAAGATCAAACCGCGCCAGCATGTACTTTTCTGGGCGGACAACCGGCCTTCGCGCGGAACTTTTCACCTGAATTTTACATTAGATAGTATTCAATCCAATTTCATTGCTTTGTTCGACTCCGACGGACGTACCCTGATCGATTCCGTTACAATCCCTGCCGGACAGCATCCCGATATTAGCTACGGCTTGATAGAAGACGGCTGGACGCAAAGACAATTGAACGAAGAACTTCGTCAGAATCCTTCCTTTAAAGAGAAAAGAGGGGATCAACTGTGGGTTTCTTTTGAAAAGGTAACGCCCAGCTCCAATAACATAGTATTGGATACGAACGAGAAAATAGACAATTTCAAGCTTAATGACAGCTTAGGCTTGGGAATGACGATTACGGCCATGGGCGTTGTATTTGTCGCTTTGATCATTCTCTATTTACTTTTCAAATTAGTAGGATATATAGCCGTATCTATGAGTCACAAGCGGGCGATGAAAGTCTCCGGAATGACGAAGGAAGAAGCAATTGGAATAACAACGCTATCGGGAGATCTTTTGGCTGCTATTGCTATGGCTATTTATGAAGCCACCGAACTGCATGATGAAGAGAACACCATCCTTACCATCAAGAATACGGCACGGAATTATTCTCCATGGAGTTCAAAGATTTATACGCTAAGAGAAACCCCTAATAAAAAATAATATAACCCCCAGGAATAAATATATGAAAAGCTTCAAATACACCATTAACGGTAATGTTTATCGAATCGTTATAAACAGAATCGAGGATACCATTGCAGAAGTGGAAGTCAATGGGACCCCTTATAAAGTAGAGATGAATAAGCCAACTAAAACACAAGTAGTTACGATTAATCGACCGGCTCAGACCACGGTAGCTCCTATTACGCGGCCGCCGCAAGCTGCGGGTTTAACCGCTTTACGTTCGCCGCTTCCGGGGGTTATTGTGGAAATCCTATGCAAAGTAGGCGATTCTGTAAAAAGAGGGCAAAAGTTGGTGGTACTGGAAGCCATGAAAATGGAAAACGCCATCAATTCAGATAAAGACGGAGTGATAAAAGAGATAAAAGTTAATAAAGGAGATTCTGTATTGGAAGGAACAGATCTTATTATAATCGAATAGTGTATGGATTTCTTATCATTTTTAGGAGATAATCTCGAAACATTCTGGACGTATACGGGCATTGCCAATGTGACGATAGGTCATATAATCATGATTGTGGTTGGATTAGCCTTCATTTATCTCGCGATAGCAAAAGAATTTGAGCCCATGTTGCTGGTTCCCATCGGATTTGGTATCCTGATAGGCAATATTCCTTTCAAAGATGCTGGTTTGCAGTTGGGGATTTATGAGGAAGGATCAGTATTAAATATTCTTTATCAGGGAGTTACTTCTGGATGGTATCCACCGTTGATATTTTTGGGTATTGGCGCCATGACCGATTTTTCGGCTTTGATATCCAATCCCAAGTTGATGTTGATCGGAGCGGCCGCTCAGTTCGGTATTTTCGGCGCTTACATCATGGCTCTATTCATGGGCTTTGAACCCAATCAAGCGGGAGCTATCGGCATCATTGGCGGAGCCGACGGACCTACGGCTATTTTCCTTTCTTCCAAATTGGCTCCGAACTTGATGGGCGCCATCGCCATCTCAGCCTATTCGTATATGGCCTTGGTTCCTGTGATACAACCGCCCATCATGCGTTTACTCACATCCAAAAAAGATCGCGTAATCCGGATGAAACCGCCGCGCATCGTTTCCCAAACCGAAAAAATACTGTTTCCCATTTTCGGATTGTTGCTGACTTGTTTCCTAGTGCCTTCAGGACTCCCCTTGCTGGGATTGTTGTTCTTCGGCAATTTATTGAAAGAGTCGGGAGTAACCCGCCGTTTGGCAGAAACAGCTCGAGGCCCGTTGATCGATACCATCACGATATTATTGGGAATGACCGTAGGGGCTTCCACGCAAGCAACCCAATTTTTAACCCTCAATTCGATCAAAATTTTTGGTTTAGGTGCCTTTTCCTTTATTATCGCAACCGCGGCAGGCGTTTTATTTGTTAAATTTTTCAATTTATTTTTGAAAAAAGACAATAAAATCAATCCTTTGATCGGAAATGCCGGAGTTTCGGCAGTTCCCGATTCGGCGCGAATTTCTCAGATTATTGGATTGGAATACGATTCGACTAATTATCTGTTGATGCATGCTATGGGACCGAATGTTGCAGGTGTGATTGGATCTGCGGTAGCCGCTGGAGTTTTACTTGGATTCCTCGGATAATTAATAGGATAAGTAATAAAAAATGAAGAGAATGAGGAGCGAGTTGCAATTGTTATTTCATTTTCTTCATTTTTTTTGATTTTTTCGTTTAATAATTCAACAATTTACTTTACCTTTGTCCTAACATTTGAGTTTTTTAGAATCGTTTGATTCCTTTTATTCGAGTTTTGCTATTCGGTCTAGTTCTAAACCTTCTATAATCCTCATCTGATCAAGTAAATCACAATTTTTTATTTACATATATTAATTTTAAAAATGAACATTTTTATTGCAGGCTTGAGTTTCAAAGTAAACGATGCCGATTTAGCAAATTTATTTGAGGAGTATGGAACCATTTCTTCCGCAAGGGTGATAACAGATCGCCAAACAGGAAGATCTAAAGGTTATGGTTTTGTTGAAATGGACAATGAGGCAGCAGGAGAAAAAGCGATTTCTGAATTGAATGGCGCTGAATACGATGGCCGGACAATTTCGGTATCAGAAGCGCGTCCAAAAGATGGACGCCCCCAACAACAAAGACGTGATTTCCGCGGCAATAACAATCGTGGAAGCGGAGGTTATAATCGTAACAGATACTAATTTTTATTTCCGAACACCCTTAATAATAGAATTTACTAATCCATAGGGCGTCTTTTTTGGCCTGTAAGGCATTACAAATAAGCGCATAAGTTTTTTTGGAAAGGTAGTTCCGTGTTATTAAGGGTGTTTTGTGTTTTGTGCAGGGACGATCTTTCATAAACTAAAGCATACAATTGATCAAGCGATGTCCTTGGTATCATGTTCTTCTGTAAACTATTCTTGATTAACTCTGTCTTCCAACTTATCTTTACCCGAAAGCTCGTAAAAAATTTTCTATTCTCAAGATAAAATCTTAACTTTGCGCCCCGTAAACAAGAATGTAAATTAGATTAATCGAATGAATATATTATCTTTATTTGTAGTCGTTCCGGTACTGATGATTGCCTCGTTGTTCCTTTGCAAGAGTATGAAAGCAATTCGCAGCGTGATGGTGACAGGCGCATCTATTTTAGTGATACTGGCTGCCGTATTGATCGTATGGTTTTTTCAGGAAAGAGCTGTATCCAATGCCGAAATGCTGTTTGTCGATAGCATCATGTGGTATGCGCCCTTAAACATTTGCTATGCAGTAGGCGTGGATGGTATTTCGGTGGCCATGCTGGCATTGTCTGCCATAATTGTATTTACAGGGGTTTTCTCATCGTGGAACATGAATATGGCGAAAGAATATTTTTTGTGGTATTGTCTCTTGTCGGTCGGCGTATTCGGATTTTTCATTTCGATTGATTTGTTCACCATGTTTCTATTTTATGAAGTAGCGTTGATTCCGATGTATTTGTTGATCGGATTATGGGGAACAGGGCGGAAAGAATATTCGGCGATGAAACTGACCCTGATGTTGATGGGCGGTTCCGCCTTTTTAATGATTGGAATTATCGGCATTTATTATGCTTCCGGTCATGTTTCGATGAACTTATTGGAAATTGCCAAACTGCATATTCCTATCGAACGCCAACACTGGCTTTTCCCTGCTACTTTCTTGGGATTTGGCGTTTTGGGCGCTTTATTCCCGTTCCATACATGGTCGCCCGACGGTCATGCTTCGGCGCCGACGGCTGTTTCCATGCTTCATGCAGGAGTCTTGATGAAGTTGGGAGGATACGGCTGTTTCCGCGTTGCCATGTACTTGATGCCGGAAGCGGCTCATGATTTAGGTTGGATATTCTTGATATTAACCGGTATCAGCGTCGTTTACGGAGCATTCAGCGCGGTGGTTCAGACCGACTTGAAATACATTAACGCTTATTCTTCTGTGAGTCATTGCGGATTGGTTTTATTTGCCATTTTAATGATGAATCAAACGGCCATGACAGGCGCTATTTTGCAAATGCTGTCGCACGGATTAATGACGGCTCTGTTCTTCGCCTTGATTGGATTGATTTACGGGCGGACTCACACGCGCGACATTCGCGAAATGGGCGGTTTGATGAAAATAATGCCTTTTGCGTCGGTTTGTTATGTAATAGCAGGGTTGGCTTCGCTGGGATTGCCGGGTTTGAGCGGTTTCGTGGCTGAAATGACTATTTTTGTCGGCTCTTTTCAACAGGCCGATACCTTCCACCGAGTGTTTACAATTGTTGCCTGTTGTTCAATTGTAATTACAGCGGTGTATATTTTGCGGACGATAGGAAAAGTTCTTTATGGACCAGTTCAGGACGAACGTCACATTGGTTTGCCGGATGCAACTTGGTTCGAAAAAATTTCTGTAGTTTGCCTGATTGCGGCAATTGTCTTCATCGGGATGTATCCATTTGGCATTTCCGAAATGATCAATAACAGTTTGATTCCAATTATTGAAAAACTTAGCATTTGATATGAATTTCAACAACTTTTTATTCATGGGACAGGAAATAGGATTGGTAATCCTGTTCGTATTTTTATTCCTTTACGATACTTTCTGTTCTGAAAAAGGAAAACAATATTTTCAAATCATCGGGATTGTGCTGTTTGCGGCGCTGACGGTTTACGGTTTTTGTCCGCATAAAACGGGGGAAGCGTTTGGAGGAATGTATATCAGTTCTGCTCTGACGGTTTTAATGAAAAATATCCTGAATATTGCCACCTTATTAGTATTTCTGCAATCGCACAAATGGTTGTCTTCCGAAGGAACGGTGCACAAGCAAGGCGAGTTTTATACTATTGCACTGGTGACTTTGCTGGGGATGTACCTGATGATTTCTGCAGGAAACTTCATGTTGTTGTATATCGGAATGGAAACGGCTTCCCTGCCTTTGGCTTGCTTGGCAGCCTTCAATAAGCGAAAGGAAAAATCGGCGGAATCGGGCGTGAAATACATTTTGATTTCCGCTTTCTCTTCCGGAATCATGCTGTTTGGATTATCGTTCCTATACGGGGGGTTAGGCTCCTTTTATTTTGCCAATATGGCTGGGAGTGCGATGAACTCCCCCATGGTTATTCTGGGCTTTGTGTTTTTCTTTGCTGGTTTGGGATTCAAATTGTCGGTAGTTCCCTTCCATTTATGGGCAGCCGATGTATATGAAGGAGCGCCGACTGCCGTGACCGCCTATTTGTCCGTCGTATCCAAAGGAGCTGCCGCATTTGCTTTAATTTTTGCATTGTACCGGGTTTTCAGTCCCATAGAAGCCGTTTGGCAATTCATTTTGTGGGGTTTGGTGGCGATTACCATTACGTTGGGAAATTTGTTTGCTATTCGTCAAAAAGATATCAAACGTTTTTTTGCTTTCTCATCCATTTCGCAGGCTGGCTACCTGTTGCTGGGCATCATGACCGGAACGGCACAAGGAATGACGGCTACCGTTTACTATCTGGTGGTTTATTTATTTTCCAATTTAGCGGCTTTCGGCGTAATTGCGGCCGTAGAACATCAGGCCAATGGCGATACGCGCATTTCTGCATTCAATGGTTTATATAAATCCAATCCGGTGTTGACATTTGTGATGATGGTGGCCGTATTTTCTTTGGGCGGTATTCCTCCTTTTGCCGGATTTTTCAGCAAGTTTCTGATTTTCATGGCTGCTTACGAACAGGGATATCATCTGTTGGTTTTTATCGCATTGTTGAATACCGTAATTTCACTCTATTACTACCTGCTGATTATCACGGCGATGTTTATCCATAAACAAGAATCCGAAGCGGTTATACGATTCCGTACCGACAATTATAATCGGGTCAGCTTAGTGGTTTGTACGATTGGGATATTTGTTGTGGGAATTTTGAGTTGTATTTATGAATACATTGGAACTTTGAGTTTTGGAATGTGAAATTAAAATCTCTTCTGGAATAAAACATACGTAATAAAACCCAATACAATAAATAACCAACCAGCAAGCAAAGTAGTGTTGGTTTGGAAGTGAGCAAAAAAAGGCGCAATAAGTAGTAAAGCTCCCACAAACAGGAATATAAATCCCAACTGTTTTAAAAAATATTTCATGAGATGCAATCAAAAATTTTACGCAAAGTAAAATCAAAATAGCGGGATATCAAAATTTTTTTTTCAAAAACTGGAAAAAGTTTTGTATTTTTGCATCAATGATATCGTATCCATAATAACATGAAGCACATTTTCATCTTTCTGTATCAGATTTTTATCTGGTTGCCATTGTTTTTGTTAGCCACTGTTGTAACGGCTCTCGTCGTCACGATCGGTTGTTTTTTAGGCAATGAACGTTTTTTCAGCTATTATCCGGGGATGTGGTGGTCCAGAATCGTTTGCATCATTACAGGATGTCCGGTAAAGGTGACCGGAAGAGAAAATTTAGATCGGAAGCAATCGTACATATTTGTTCCCAATCATCAGAGCGCTTACGATATTTTCCTTATTTATGGTTATTTGGGTTTTCCTATCAAATGGATGATGAAGCAAAGTTTACGCAAAATACCCATTGTCGGTAAAGCTTGCGAAATGGCGGGATTTATTTTTGTGAACAAATCATCGCCCCAGACTGCTGCCAGAGCCGTTCTCGAAGCCGAACAAAAATTGAAAAACGGGGCTTCGGTGGTCATTTTCCCAGAAGGCTCGCGTACCCGAACGGGAGAGTTGGGGAAATTCAAAAAGGGAGCTTTTCAAATGGCGTTAAATTTGCAATTGCCGATCGTTCCGGTTACGATCAACGGTTCGTATGCTGTAATGCCGAGAGGAACGTATCTCATTCATCCGCACAAAATGGAATTGATCATCCACCCCGCGATTCCTACAGAAGGTTTATATACGGCTAATTTGAGAGAAGCTGCCTGCCGCATTCGAACATTGAGCGAAGAATCGCTTGCAAAAATAACCTCCGCATTGAAACCTGTGCGCAGCGAACAGTCCGGTCAATGCTAACTTTCCCAAGCGAAGACAAATTCCGGTGAATTTACTTTTCCCTTTCAATGACATAATCAATCATATCCGCCAAAGCATTTTTCGCTTCCGAATCTGGAAAAAAATTGAGCAATTGAATGGTTTCGCCCTTTATTTTCTGCATTTTTGCCTGAGCGTATTCGATTCCTTTGTATTCCTTGGCAAAATCAATGAGGCATTTAATTGTTGTTGGGGAAAAATTCTGCTCGCGAATGAGGCGCATCATGGCTTCGGAACGTTCCGGAGGAGATATTCTCAGGGCATAAATAAGCGGTAAGGTAATTTTCCCTTCCCGAATATCGTTGCCCGTAGGTTTGCCAATATCGCCCTGTTCAAAATAGTCGAATATATCATCTCTGATCTGAAAGCAAATACCTAAATTTTTTCCGATAGCCCAGAGAATTTTACGTTGTTCCTTATCCGCATTCGCCGACAAAGCGCCTAATTCCGAACAGGAAGCGAATAACGAGGCGGTTTTTTTCCAGATCACTTCGAAATAAACTTCTTCGTTGAGCATGATTTTGGAAGATGAAACCAATTGTACCAGTTCTCCTTCTACTAAGTTTTGCGCTAAATCCGACAAAATCCGAAGGATGAGAAGATTTCCCGTATTTACTCCCCGCATGATTGCTTGCGACAAAAGATAATCGCCCAACAGCACGGCCTTTCGGTTGTCGAATTGAGCCATTACGGAGGGCTGTCCGCGGCGTTCCATTGTATTGTCAACTACATCGTCGTGAACGAGCGTAGCCGTATGCAACAATTCCAAAATGACGGCGTACTGCAACGTTTCGGGCATGCATTTTCCACAAAGCTTTGCTGATAGGATCAGAATAAGTGGACGGATGCGTTTTCCATTTTTCTTCGAAACAAAATCGAGCATGAATCGAAAATTATGGGTAGAATGACGTAATGCTTCGCTATATAGTTTGTTGAACGCTTCCAGCTCTTCCTGTACCGATTGAGTAATATTTTGAATTTTTTCCATTATCCTTTTGAAATAGGTTGCAAAGGTAGAAATAATATTTTTTTTTCATACCTTTACATTCAATAAACTCCAAATCATACATTGTTTTTATGAAACTGTTTTTATTAGATGCATACGCGCTGATTTATCGTTCGTATTACGCGCTGATTAAGGCGCCTCGTACCAATTCCAAAGGGTTCAATACTTCTGCTGTTTTCGGATTTGTAAACACATTGGAAGAAGTGTTGAAAAAGGAAAATCCAACCCATATCGGCGTGGCTTTCGATCCTCCGGGGCCTACCTTTCGGCACAAAGCCTTTGAAGAATACAAGGCACAACGGGAAGAAACTCCCGAAGTGATTCGAGCGTCGACGCCCATCATCAAGGATATTATTCGCGCTTACAACATTCCGATTCTCGAGATTCCTTATTATGAGGCGGACGACGTAATCGGGACCATTGCTAAAAAAGCCTTGAAAAATTACGAGGTTTTTATGATGACGCCCGATAAAGATTACGCTCAATTGGTCGACGACCATATATTTATTTATAAACCGAAATACGGTTCTTCCGATTTTGAAGTATTGGGCGTCCCGGAAGTGAAAGAAAAATACGGTTTGGAACATCCGCTCCAGATGATCGACTTATTGGGTCTGATGGGAGATAAATCGGACAACATACCCGGTTGTCCGGGAATCGGTGAAGTAACCGCTAAAAAATTATTAGCCCAATTCGGAAACATCGAAAATTTACTGGAAAATACCCATCAGTTGCAGGGGAACGTGAAAGCAAAAATTGAAGAAAACAAAGATATGATTCTTTTCTCAAAATTTTTGGCTACGATCAAAACAGATGTCCCGATCGATTTTATTCCGGGAGAATTAGTTCGAGAACCCATCAACGAGCTTGAACTTCGGAAAATTTTTGATGAACTGGAATTCCGTCAATTGGCCGTCCGTGTTTTCGGAGAAGATAAAAGTTCGGCAGTTGTCCGGAAGCAAACGCCGCAATCTTCTCTTTTCGACGAATGGGACGATGCAGACGAGAAAACCGATACCGGTAACTATTCGACGCTCAGCTCCATTCAAACCATTCCGCACAATTATTTTCTGTTGGACGACGAAACAACGATCGCGATCTTAATTGACCGGATCAAGCAACAAGGTTATTTCACATTCGATACGGAAACAACCGGCATTGATCCGTTGTCGGCCTATTTAGTAGGGATGTCGTTTGCCTTGAAAGAAGGAGAAGCTTATTACCTTCCCGTTGCGGAAAATCAAGAAAAAGCTCAAAAAACAGTCAATTTGTTTAAAGAAGTTTTGGAGGACAAAAGCCTGCTGAAAATAGGGCAAAATTTGAAATTTGACATTAATGTGTTGAAAAAATACGAGGTACGGGTAGATGGCCCGATGTTCGATACTATGATTGCCCATTATCTGATCAATCCGGAGTATCGCCACAATTTGAATTATTTAGCCGAAACGTATCTCAACTATCAGATGGTACACATTGAAGAATTGATTGGCAACAAAGGGAAAAACCAGTTAAATATGCGGCAGGTTCCGTTGGAACAAGTGGTCGATTATGCGGCTGAAGACGCGGACATCACTTATAAATTGAAGAATATTTTTGTCGAAATGATCGAAAAAAACAATTTCTCCGATTTGTTTTATAAAATAGAAATGCCTTTAGTATCCGTGTTGTCCGATATGGAAGAAGCCGGCGTCCGTTTAGACATTCCCGCTCTCAAGGAATCGTCCTTGACGCTGGCCAAGCATCTGGTTGAAATCGAACAGGAAATATTTCGAATGACAGGAAGAGAATTCAATATCAGTTCTCCGAAAATGGTTGGCGAAATATTGTTCGATCACCTGAAAATTGATGAAAAAGCCAAAAAAACCAAATCGGGACAATACACAACCAGCGAAGACGTTTTGGAAAGTTTGAAAAGCAAGCATCCGGCGGTGGAAAAAATATTGGAATACCGCAAAGTAAAAAAACTATTGACTACTTATGTCGATGCTTTACCGGCTTTGATTAGTCCGAGAGATGGAAAAGTGCATACGACGTACAATCAAGTAACGACGTCTACTGGTCGTTTGAGTTCGACCAATCCCAACATGCAAAACATTCCGATACGAGACGAAGAAGGAAAAGAAATTCGGAGGGCATTCATTCCCGACGATGGATGTCTGTTTTTATCGGTCGATTATTCCCAAATCGAACTTCGCATCATGGCTCATTTAAGCGAAGACCGGAACATGATGGAAGCTTTTCGAAGCGGGCAGGACATCCATGCGGCCACAGCATCTAAAATTTTTGGCGTTCCTCTGTTGGAAGTGACTCGCGAAATGCGGAGAAAAGCGAAAACCGCCAACTTTGGAATCATTTACGGCATATCCGTTTTTGGTCTAAGCGAACAGTTACGGATTCTCCGCACAGAAGCCAAAGAATTGATTGACGGATATTTTGCCACTTTTCCCGAAGTGAAAAACTACATGGATAAAAGCATCAAGATTGCCCGCGAAAAAGGTTATGTAGAAACCATTTTTCACCGCAAGCGCTTTTTACCGGATATCAATTCGCGCAATTCGGTCGTGAGGGGATATGCCGAACGAAATGCTATCAATGCGCCCATCCAGGGTTCGGCTGCCGACATCATCAAGGTAGCAATGAATCGAATTTATAAGCGTTTTCGGGAAGAAGACCTTCGTTCGCGGATGATTATGCAGGTACACGACGAATTGAATTTCAATGTATTCCCTGATGAACTGGAACGCGTGAAGTCGATCGTAGTAGAAGAAATGGAAAATGCGACTCCCCTAAAAGTTCCTCTGATAGCCGAATGCGGCGTTGGAAATAATTGGTTGGAAGCGCATTGAGGGATGCGGCTGAATAGAAAAGATGCTTGTTATATCCCTAACAGCTATGCTGGAGTGGGGGTATTTGTATTAATCCTTCGAAAAAGCGCATCCCAGACATTTGGCTTTGGCTTTCATAACTATTGTTTATTTAACTTTCTCTCATTTTTCGCTTCCTGCCAGAGCGTTTCCATTTCGGCAAGTTTCATATCCTTCAAAGATTTACCTTGTTCCGCCGCTTTTTTTTCCATATAATTGAATCGGTAGATAAATTTTTGGTTGGTGCGTTCCAAAGCATTGTCAGGATTGATTTTATAAAGCCGTGCAGCATTGATGAGACTGAAAAATAAATCGCCAAATTCATTTTCTATCCTCTCTGCATCCATAGCATTTATTTCGTTTTGCAATTCAGTAAATTCTTCCCGGACTTTTTCCCAAACGTCTTCTTTTTGTTCCCAATCGAAACCTACATTGCGGGCTTTATCCTGGATCCGGTGCGCTTTCGCTATGCTGGGTAAGGACGCAGGAACTCCTTCTAATACTGTTTTGTTTCCCCCCTTTTCCTTGAGTTTGATTTGTTCCCAATTTTGTTCCACCTCGTTCGCCGTTTCTGCATGGCCAGCGCCAAAAACATGCGGGTGGCGAAAAATCAACTTGTCGCAAAGGGCATTGCAAACATCCGCGATATCAAATTGTCCTTTTTCTTCGGCTATTTTAGCATAAAAAATAACGTGCAAAAGAACATCGCCTAGTTCTTTCTTTATTCCCGAAATTTCATTTTTAATAATTGCCTCACACAATTCGTAAGTCTCTTCTATCGTATTGGTACGGAGGCTTTCATTGGTTTGTTTTTTATCCCATGGACATTTCACGCGCAGCTCGTCCAGAATATCCAACAAACGTCCGAATGCTTGCATCTTTGTTTCTTTCGTATGCATAGTTTTTTATTTCTTAACTGTTTTAGATAGTAGAGCTAAAACAAAGCGGAAGTAAGTCGGTAATTTTTTCAACAAAATATATTTTCTTTTTACCATAAAGAATAATTTGAATCGGGTGATTATAGCGTATTTGCGCTTCCAGTATCACCTGTCGGCATCCTCCGCAAGGCGTAATCGGCTCGTTTGTAAAATCACCCTTGACGCAGGCGGCCACCGCAATTGTATCGACCGCTACATCCGGAAAACGAGCATTTGCATAAAACAAAGCGGTTCGTTCGGCGCATAAGCCAGAAGGATACGCCGCATTTTCCTGATTGTTTCCGCTGATAATCTCATTATTTGCTAAAAGAACCGCCGCACCCACTTTTATGCCCGAATAGGGGGCATAAGCCCTCTCTGTGGCTTCTTTTGCCACATCAATTAAATTTTTTTCGGTTTGATTTAACTCTTTGTCGTTACAAACTCTTATCTTTGCGCGAAAATTCAAAGTCCTCATAAAGGTATGTTTATTTAGACAAAAATAATTTATTCATTTTATATATGAAAACATACAGATACATACTTATTCTATTTTGTGCTTTTTTTAATTTTATTAATGAGGTACAAGCTCAAAGCCTATCGTACCAACCCTTTCTGGACTACATCAATAAGTACAGCGATTTGGCGATTGAACACATGATTGCTTACAAAATTCCTGCGAGCATTACTTTGGCGCAGGGAATTTTGGAATCTGGAGCGGGAGGAAGCGCTTTCGCTAAGGCAACCAACAATTATTTCGGAATCAAATGCCATTCCGATTGGAGGGGCGATAGAAGTTATCAGGCAGATGACGGCCCTAATGATTGTTTTAGAAGTTATAGCAGCGTAGAAGAGTCGTTCAAAGATCATTCTCGCTTTTTGTCGGAACGAACCCGTTATTCTTCTTTATTTGATTTACACATATTGGATTACGAAGCTTGGGCTAAAGGTTTGCAAAAATGCGGCTATGCAACCGATAAATCGTATGCCAAAAAATTAATTAAGATCATAGAAGATTACGAATTGTACCGTTACGACCGGACTATTAAGAACCTTGAAGCAGATAATAAGCCGGATAATAAAATAACCTCTTCTCCCAGTCTTAGTAAACCAAGCCCTCCGATCGAACGAGTTTCCTTCAGAAGCCATGGTTTGGCATGCGTTATTGCCGGAAAAAACGACAGTTACAACAAAATAGCTGAAGATATGGGATTCAAGGTAAAAGATCTGATCAAATACAATGAAGTTCCTAACAATTTTCAGCTGCGTGCGGGCGATTTCGTTTATCTGGAAAAAAAGAATAGAGATGCGGTTAAACCCTATTTCGAACATGTGGTTAAAGCAGGGGAATCCATGCATGATATATCCCAAAAATATGGCATGCGGGTATCGCGTCTATATAAACTCAACAGAAAAGATTTTAGTTATGTTCCGATAGAAGGAGATATTCTTAGGCTTCGTTAAAGTTAAAATTGATTTTAACAAATAATGGCAGGTGGAGTTGCAAAAAAATATCAAATTCTGCAATCTCTATGTTGCAATTATTGCTAAATTTGTACCGTGAATTTCTATTGGTATTGATTTAATCTTTTTTTATATGGACATAATTCAGGCTATCATAAACAGGGCTAAAGCGAATAAACAACGGATTGTACTTCCTGAAGGGAGAGAAGAAAGAACGTTGCATGCAGCCGACCGTTTGATTGCAGACAAAGTGGCTGATGTGATTTTATTGGGAAATCCATCCGAGATACAGACTTTATCGGAGCAATATCATCTTCATCATATTGAAAAAGCGACTATTATTGATCCGGTTTGTCATGAAAAAAAGGCGGAATATATTCAATTGTTAGTCGATTTGCGGAAAGCAAAGGGAATGACCCCAGAACAAGCCGCCAAACTGGTGGAAGATCCTTTGTATCTGGCTTGTTTGATGATCAAGAAGGGCGATGCCGACGGAGAAATTGCCGGAGCTTCCAATACAACCGGCGACGTTTTGCGTCCGGCTTTTCAGATTATAAAGACCCGTCCGGGAATCAGCGTCGTTTCCGGTGCCTTCCTGATGTTTCTGCAAGACCGATCGTATGGTGAAAATGGAGTGATGGTTTTTGCCGATTGTGCTGTACTGCCCAATCCCAATGCAAAAGAGTTGGGCGAAATTGCTGTTGCAACGGCGCGAACCGCTCGCACTATATTAGGAGTCGAACCGAGAGTCGCCATGCTGAGCTTTTCGACCAAGGGAAGCGCTCATGACGAAATGACGGAAAAAGTAATCGAAGCTACGCGAATAGCGGGCGAAATGGCTCCCGATTTGATTATTGACGGCGAATTGCAGGTCGACGCTGCTTTAGTTCCTTCGATAGGAAAAAGCAAAGCGCCGGGAAGTCCAGTGGCAGGCCGAGCCAATGTATTGGTTTTTCCCAATTTGGAATGCGGCAACATTGCCTACAAATTAGTGCAAAGATTAGGAAATGCAGAGGCCATTGGACCTATTCTTCAAGGAATGGCAGCTCCGGTCAACGATATATCGCGGGGATGTTCCGTCGACGATATCTACAAAATGGTGGCTATTTGCGCCAATCAGGCAATCAGCAAACAAACCCGTATCTAAATATATCTAAAGCTGAAGAATTGTTGATCATGGCAGACACATTTATTGAACCCATTGAACCTTTTGGCCTTTTTTCTAAAAACAGAAAAAAGTCTTTGTTTTCCAAAATTGGGGTAGTAGGAGCTGGAAGAGATGGACGAAATATCATTCGTTTGACTTCTTCCGCAGGATTGGAAGTCGTTTTCATAGAGGCTTCCCAAGAACGAATCGACTTCGCGATCGCACGCATCAGCGAAGGATTGGATAGTCGAATCGAAAACTGGGGTTTGACTCCGGGTGAAAAAAGAGCGATCTTGGGACGAATCAATGGTTCGTTGTCATACGAAGATTTGAAGGATTGCGATTTTGTGATCGAGTGTATTCGTTACGACACCCAAACAGGAGAGCGCGATACTGAATTACGCAAAAAAGCTTTCAAAGAAATTGAAAAATTCGTTTCGCCTGAAGCGATCATTGCAACCAATACAACGACTGTGATTATCAGCGAATTGGCTTCCGAATTGCAATACAAAGAACGTTGCGTCAGTTTGCACTTTCCTATTGCTCATTCCGAAGCGAAAATGATAGAAATCGTGAAAAGTATTTATACGTCGGAAGAGGTATACAACAAAGTGCTTCTGTTGGCCAAACTCATCAAATATGAAACAATCAATGTCCATGAAAGCAATGGTTTGGTAAGCATGCGTTTGATGGTTGTCTTGCTGAACGAAGCCTGTCAAATGGTATTGGAAAATGTGGCGTCGATGGAATCGATCGACCATTTAACAGAAATCGTATACGGAATGCGTTTAGGAATTTTCAAAATGGCAGATATCGTTGGAATCGAAAAAATTGTCCGCCTGATGGAAGATATGTTTAACGAATATGGCGATAAAAAATATAAACCCTCTCCTCTAATTTGGCGTCTTTACCGCACTCAGCAATTGGGAACGCGCTCAGGCAAAGGCTTCTTTGTATACGATAAAGGAAAAATAACTGGTGTTAATTCATTTTTTGCATGAAAATATTAGTGTTAAATTGCGGTAGCTCGTCCATAAAATACAAATTGCTGGATATGAGTACAAAAGATATACTGGCGCAGGGTGTTGTGGACAAAATCGGGCAAAATGGTTCCGTTTTGAAATTAACGCTGCCCAACGGCAATAAGGTTATTTTGGAAGGAGAAATATTGGAACATCAAACGGGGATTGAATATGTTTTGGGCGTGATTATCAGTGAAAAATACGGATGTATCCGTTCATTATCCGAAATAGACGCCGTAGGTCACCGAATGGTACATGGAGGCGTAAAATTCAATTCCAGCGTTTTGATCAACGACGAAGTAATCCAGAAAATTGTGGAATGCATCGATTTAGCCCCTTTGCATAATCCGCCCAATCTGGAGGGTATTTATGCCATCAACGAACTGATGCCAAACGTTCCGCAAGTAGGCGTTTTCGACACGGCATTTCATCAGACGATGCCCGATTATGCATACATGTACGGTCTTCCCTATTCTCTTTTCGAAAAATACGCTATCCGCCGATACGGATTTCACGGGACGAGCCATCGATACGTATCGGAACGGGTCTGTAAATTTCTGGATGTTCCTTACAACGAACAAAGAATCATTACGTGCCATATTGGAAACGGCGCATCCATTACCGCCATTCAGAATGGACGGTCTATGGATACTTCCATGGGCATGACTCCAGTAGAAGGTTTGTTGATGGGTACGCGAAGCGGAGATGTCGACGCAGGCGTCTTGACCTACATCATGGAGAAGGAAAACATCGGTTCGCAAGCCATTTCTACCATCGTGAACAAATACAGCGGCGTCTTGGGCGTTTCGGGCGTATCGTCCGATATGCGTGAGATCGATGCCGCTATTGGGGAAGGAAATGAAAGAGCGAATTTGGCATTAAAAATGTATGTTTACAAAATAAAAAAATACATCGGCGCGTATGCAGCCGCTTTGGGGGGCGTCGACATTATCGTGTTTACCGGTGGAGCAGGAGAAAATCAGATCGGAATCCGGAAAGCCAGCTGCGAAGGCTTGGAATTTATGGGAATCAAACTGGACGATAAAGCCAATCAAATTCGGAGCGAAGAGGCCGTTATCAGCGCTGAAGATTCGAAGGTAAAAGTGGCTGTTATCCCTACGGATGAAGAGTACATGATTGCCTTGGATACACTTAACTTGCTGAATTAATAATATTTAATATATCCTTAACACTAATTACACGAAATAACTTGACAAAGAAAATAGGTAACCATACCTTTGTTATGGTTTTTTCATAATAGTATTAGATTTAAGGTTAACAAAGATTGATTTAGGAAATTCGTGAGAATTTCCTTTTTCAGTTTAAATTCTGAAAAGAAAATTAAACTGAAATGTCATCATTAATTTCGTTATTTGTTATACTTTTGCGGCGGCAGAATAGAATTGTATTCAAATTCGCCCTTTGAAAAATACACTAAAGAATGAAACATCTTACAGATATAAAACAATTGGTTTTAAAAGACACTTCTTTTGCCAATTTAATGCAAAAACGGATACTCAACGTTTTACTGATTGCTACTCGTTACGACGCTTTTATGTTGGAAAATGACGGACGGATTGAAGAACAAATTTTCAACGAATATACTTCGCTTAGTTTGCGCTATCCTCCGAGGTTTACCCAGGTTACGCGAGAAAAGGAGGCTTTGGCGGCGATGGAGCAAACGCACTTCAATTTAGTGATTTGCATGCCTAATATGGACAATGTAGATACTTTTGCTACCGCCAACCATATCAAATCGTTTTATCCGGATGTCCCTATCGTTGTCCTGACCCCTTTTTCGCGGGAAGTGACCAAGCGAATACTGAACGAAGACTTGTCGTCGATCGAGTATGTTTTTTCATGGTTGGGAAATTCCGATTTGTTGCTGGCCATTATTAAGTTGATGGAAGACCGGATGAATATAGACGACGATATTGCTTCTGTGGGCGTGCAAACAATCCTGCTGGTGGAAGACTCCATCCGTTTTTATTCCTCTGTTTTGCCCCACCTATATAAATTTGTCTTGCAACAATCGACGGAATTTGCCAAAGAAGCCCTGAACGCCCATCAACAAACGCTTCGGATGCGGGGACGTCCTAAAATTCTTTTGGCGCGTTCTTACGAAGAAGCCGAAAATTTGTACGACAAATACAAAGACCACATGTTGGGAATTGTCTGCGACATGAGTTTTTCTCGTCAAGGAAAAAAAGATTATTATGCAGGATATAAATTTGGATGCAAGGTGAGGAACGAAGATCGATTTGTTCCCATCATTTTCGATTCGTCCGAATCGAGCAATAAATTGTATGCCGACGAACTCAATTGCAGTTTTATAGATAAAAACTCCAAAACTTTTCCGCAAGATTTACGCAAAGAAATCATGAACAATTTCGGATTTGGCGATTTTGTGATTCTCAATCCTAAAACCAAAACCGAAGTAACGCGGATTTGTTCCCTGAAAGATTTGCAAAAGAAAATATTTTATATACCCGACGATTCGTTGATTTATCATTTGTCGCACAATCATTTTTCCCGTTTTTTTTATTCGCGCGCGATTTTTCCGATTGCCGAATTTCTAAAACGAATTGACGTTTCGGACTATACCGATATGGACGAACCGCGCCAGATCATTTTTGACGCCATTGTAAGTTACCGCAGGGTGAAAAATTCGGGGGTCATAGCCGTTTTTAAAAGAGACCGCTTCGATGAATATTCCAATTTTGCGCGAATCGGCGAAGAATCCTTGGGTGGAAAAGGTCGGGGATTGGCTTTTATGGGACAAATGATCAAGCGGAAATACAGCTATTTAGAACAACAATTTCCTCATGCAATGATCCGGATTCCTAAAACGGTGGTTTTGGCGAGCGATATTTTTGATGAATTCATGGAATCCAATGATTTATACGAAATCGCTTTGCAGGACTTGCCGGATGAAGAAATTTTGAATCATTTTCTGCAAGCCGAGCTTCCGGAACGATTGATCGAAGATTTGATCGCTTTTTCCGAAGCAATCAACGCGCCTATCGCCGTGCGTTCTTCCAGCTTGTTGGAAGACTCTCATTACCAGCCGTTTGCTGGAATTTACAATACCTACATGATTCCAAAATTCAGGGATCAATATGAGATGCTGGTAAAAATCAGCAGAGCAATCAAAGGCGTGTACGCTTCCGTTTTTTTTAAAGATAGCAAAGCCTATATGACTGCAACTCAAAATCTTATTGATCAGGAAAAAATGGCGATTGTCTTGCAGGAAACGATTGGACAAGAATACGGCGATCGTTTTTATCCAACTATTTCGGGCGTTGCCCGTTCTTTGAATTTTTATCCGGTGGGAAACGAAAAACCGGAAGACGGAATAGCCAATGTAGCTTTGGGTTTGGGAAAATACATTATGGACGGAGGAATGACCTTGCGTTTTTCTCCTCTCCATCCTCACAATATATTACAAACCAGTACATTGGATTTTGCTTTGAAAGAAACGCAAACTCGGTTCTATGCCTTGAATCTGAAATCGCTGACTTCCGAACAGTTTTCGATCAATGATGCATACAATCTCCTGAAATTGCCGGTGAAGGATGCAGAAAACGACGGTACGCTTCAATACCTTTCTTCTACTTACGACGCTGAAGATCAGGTGTTGCGGGATGGTTTTTATCCGGGTCGAAATCGGAAAGTCATTACTTTTTCAGGAGTATTGCAATCCAACGTTTTTCCTTTGGCCGAAATTTTGGATTACATTCTGAAAGAAGGTCAGGAAGAAATGGGACGTCCAGTAGAAATTGAATTTGCAGTCAATCTGGGGAAGAACGAAGAGAAAGAAGTCGAAGGTACGTTCTATCTTTTGCAAATCCGCCCAATTGTAGACTCCAGAGAAGTGATATCAGAAGATTTAAGCTGCATACAGGAAGAGGAAACTTTGCTGCATTCCAAGCATGTATTAGGGAACGGCATAATCAACGATGTTTTTGATATCATTTATGTAAAAACAGCGGGATTCAACGCGGCCAACAATCCTTTGATTGCCGTCGAGATTGAAAAACTGAACAAACAACTGACGGAAGAAGGAAAAACATATATTCTGGTAGGACCCGGACGGTGGGGAAGCAGCGATCCGTGGCTGGGCATTCCTGTGAAGTGGCCGCATATATCCAGTGCGCGCCTCATTGTGGAGTCGGATTTGGAAAATTACCGGATTGAACCGAGCCAGGGTACGCATTTTTTCCAAAATTTGACCTCTTTCGGAGTAGGGTACTTTACCATCCATCCTTATCTGAACGAAGGAGTTTTTGACGAAGCCTTTTTGAATTCTCAGCCGGCAGTGATGGAAACCTCTTTCGTGCGCCATGTTCGTTTTGAAAAACCGATGATCATCAAAATCGATACGAAAAAAAATATTGGAGTTGTGATGAAACCTCTGTAAAGAGCGGCTTGAAAATTCGTCAACAGGCTTCATTCCATAAAAACGCGATTGTCATGAACCAATCGTGCTTTTCGTTTGTTTTAAAAATGAAAAGCAAAACGGCAGATTTTTCACAAAAGAAACCTTTTCCAACCATTGAAATAACCCCCAAGAATTGCAAGAACAAAAAGATATTGATGTTTCTCATTGTTTATCAACAATTTTGAATCAATCATTATATTTGACACGAAAGGGAACTTTTTTAAAAAGATTCCTTCACATTAGGTTGTCGTCCCTGCTTGCCTTGGTGATCGAGCGGTAGGATTTCCTCTCTATTACAAGACTTGTCTCCTTATCGACGTTCCTTTGTGCGAAGCGGTTCAAGTGGAGGAATCTTTTCCCGTATGAGGCCATTCTTTGATAATTACTTCTTTATTGTATTTTTTTTCATGCAACATTCAATTATTTTTATTCCTTTACTTTGATAATCCATATTTTTTGTTACTTTTGCACAAAGTACATCAAAGTGTGTTATGAATCGAGCATGTACTTTATAACACTCAAAAAAATACACATGCAAGTTCCATACGATCGTTTAAAAACAAGTAGATATGAAAAAGGAAAATTTTATTAAGCTTTATGAGGAAAGTTTTAGAATCAATTTTATTTACCCAGCTTTAACTGATTATGGGACAACCACATCCTATACCTATGGAGAATTAGCAAAAGAGATCGAAAAATTACATATTCTTTTTAGTAAATGTAATATCCAAGAGGGAGATAAAATTGCATTGGTGGGAAAAAACACGACGCAATGGTGTATAGCCTATTTGTCTATTATCACTTACGGGGCAGTGGTTGTTCCGATTCTGCAAGATTTCAATTCCAAAGATATTCATCACATTATCAACCATTCGGAATCGATGCTTCTTTTTATTTCCGATGCTATTTGGGTCAATGTTGCAGACGGCGATTTACCTTTGTTGAGAGGCGCTTTTTCTCTTAACGACTGGAAAGTACTCTACCAAAAGGAAGGAGAAAGAATCGACGAGTTGATTCCCAATTTAGAGGCCTTATTTCAGGAAAAATATCCGGAGGGGTTTGGACCTCAACATATTCAATACATAGATGTATCTAATGACAAGGTAAGGGTACTGAATTATACTTCAGGTACTACGGGATTCAGCAAAGGGGTTATGATTACGGGCAACAATCTATCGGGCAACATGACTTTTGCTCATGTGACTTTCAATTTGAAACAGAAAGACGCGATGTTGTCTTTTCTTCCATTAGCGCATACGTACGGAGCTGCCTTCGAATTTTTGTATGCTTTAAGCGAAGGAACCCATGTGACATTATTAGGAAAAACGCCCTCGCCCAAAATTTTGGTGAAAGCATTCGAAGAGGTTAGGCCTACTTTGGTTATTGCAGTTCCTTTGATTTTGGAGAAAATACATAAAAAGATGATTTTGCCTGCCTTGGCGAAAAAAAACATTCGGTGGGCGTTGAAAGCGTCTTTTTTGAGAAAACTGATTTATGCACAAATACACAAAAAACTGTTGAAAGCTTTTGGAGGTAATTTTAAACAAATCATCATTGGAGGCGCTCCCTTGAATGCAGAAGTGGAAGACTTTCTGCTCAAAATTCATTTTCCAATATCGGTTGGTTATGGAATGACCGAATGCGCTCCGCTGATCAGTTTCTCGTTATGCAAGGATTACATTCCTCATTCCTGTGGTAAAATATTGCCTTGCATGGAAGTACGAATTGATTCCGAAGACCCATATACCCTTGCGGGAGAAATTCAAGTCAAAGGGCAAAATGTAATGGCCGGCTATTATAAAAATGAGGAAGCCACTCGAAATGCATTCACCGAAGACGGGTGGCTGAGAACCGGCGATCTGGGAACCATCGACCGAAACTATAATATATTTATCCGCGGGCGTTCCAAAAACATGATTTTAAGCGCCAGCGGGCAAAACATCTACCCCGAGGAAATCGAAAACAAGCTAAACAATCTTCCGTTTGTATTGGAAAGCGTAGTTGTGGATCGAAAAGGTAGATTGATCGCCTTGGTTTATCCAGATTACGATGCCCTCGCTTCGGAGGGAGTTGCTCAAGCCGATTTAGACAAAATCATGCATCAAAACAAGGAAACATTGAATCACATGGTGGCCTCGTATGAAAAAATTGCAGCGATAGAATTGCAGCCCCACGAATTCGAAAAAACGCCTAAAAAAAGCATCAAACGGTTTTTATATCATTAATGGTAATGAAAAGCGGAGGCTTCGCCTCTATAAAATTTCAAGATATTTCTTCGAGAGTGCGGGCTGTGACTGTAAATTGTGATAGGTAGCCTTTACCGGAATTTTTGAGTTGTTCCCTTAGTTTTTGAATATCGTTTTTCATTATTTCGGCGGCGCGACCCGTTTCTCTTTGTTTTTTAACCCATGCGCTGTCGATGCAAGGAGTATGGTCGATGGGACAAAGCAACAGATTGGCTTTTTCCATATTCGTGATTTTCTCGCCGGTTATTTTTCTTTCCAATAGAAATCCCTCAATGGCAATGTTTTTCCCGTTATACGATTTATCGAAAGCGGCATTGGAATCCTGCGAGACAACTTTAATAATAAGACCTTGAGAAGTTTGCAATTTCATTTTTTTCCCATTCGCACTGCAAACGTGCCGTATTTTACCGCTGAGCCGAATGTTCTGATTGATATATTTTTCAACCTCGTGGATTAAGTCCGGTTCTGAATGGACCATTTCATTTGCCAACACTTTTTCTGCAGATTTTACTTCAAGAGCAACAAGCGCTCCTCCAATTGTTAACAATTTCAAAAAATTACGGCGTTTCATACAAAATAAAAATTTAAATATCGGACAAAGGTATTGATAATGCATAAGTAATACAATTTATTATTCTTTTATTGTTTATATAGGTTTATTTGTGTACTTTTGTCTTGCGAAAACCAGAATATAGAGCTGGAAAACTAACATTTTATTATTTAATTTTTATTTTACCATGAAAACAGAACTCATTCTTCAGGCTTTAGAAGCCAAACATCCCGGCGAACTCGAATATTTGCAAGCCGTGAAGGAAGTATTATGTTCTATAGAAGACGTATATAATGAACATCCGGAGTTTGAACAAGTTGCTATTATCGAACGATTGGTAGAACCGGATCGTATTTTTACTTTTAAAGTTCCCTGGATAGACGATAATGGGAAAGTGCAAGTCAATTTGGGCTACAGAGTACAATTCAATAACGCTATTGGGCCTTACAAAGGCGGCATTCGTTTCCATGCTTCTGTTACTTTATCCTCGCTCAAATTTTTAGGATTTGAACAAACCTTTAAAAATGCCTTGACCACCCTTCCCATGGGAGGCGGCAAGGGAGGTTCTGATTTCAGTATTCGGGGAAAATCCAATGCCGAAGTGATGCGTTTTAGCCAGGCGTTTATATTAGAATTATGGAGGCATTTGGGTCCGGACACAGACGTTCCCGCAGGAGATATAGGCGTGGGTGCGCGCGAAATTGGTTACATGTATGGCATGTATAAAAAATTGGCGCGAGAAAACACGGGTACCTTCACCGGAAAAGGATTGGATTTCGGCGGTTCGCTGATTCGTCCCGAAGCTACCGGTTTCGGAGGAATCTATTTTGTGGTCAACATGTTGAAAGAAAAAGGGATGGAAATCAAAGACAAAACGATTGCCATATCTGGTTTCGGCAACGTAGCATGGGGAGCCGCTCTGAAAGCAAGCGAATTGGGCGGTAAAGTTGTGACTATTTCAGGACCAGATGGTTATATATATGATCCGAATGGTATATCGGGAGAAAAAATCGAATACATGTTGGACCTTCGAGCTTCTGGCGACGACATCGTCGCACCTTATGCCGAAAAATACGGCGTGGAATTTTTCCCGGGCAAACGTCCTTGGGAACAAAAAGTAGATATTGCTTTGCCTTGCGCTATTCAAAACGAATTGGATGAACGCGATGCGCAAACGTTGATTCGCAATGGAGTAACCTGTGTGGCTGAAATCTCTAATATGGGATGTACTGCCGAAGCGGTAGATTTGTTGATCGAAAAAGGCATCCTGTTCGCTCCCGGAAAGGCCGCCAATGCAGGCGGCGTGGCTACCTCCGGTCTCGAAATGACTCAAAATGCCATGCATCTTCAATGGACGACAGAAGAAGTTGACGCCAAATTGCATCAGATAATGAATGCTATTCATGAACAATGCGTCATTTATGGAAAGCAAATCGATGGTTATATCAATTATGTAAAGGGGGCAAATATTGCCGGATTTATGAAAGTAGCAAGAGCAATGATGGCCCAGGGAATTGTATAATTCACTGTTTTTGAAAAAAAAATCAAATAAGACTGTTTTTTGAAAAAAAAAATTAATAGCTTTGTATGATAATATAAATTTTAGATTAAGAAAGACAGTCTTATCTGCTAAATTGCTTATGTGCTATGAATAAACCTGTAGAGTCGGAACGCATTATAAATGATAATGCGGGTGAAGAAAAAAAATTTAACGTTGCTTCTAATGAAGAAATTGTTCCTGTTGAAAAAGAAGTAACTGGTAGAGAAGAAGAAGTAGATGCTGCTGAAATTTCGGGGGATGAAACTTCTGTTCCCGAAAATGAAATTTCAGCTTCTGAAACGACCGCTCCAAAGGAAGAATCTGCCGATGCAGATGTCGAAAAATGGAGTAAAGAAGAAATTGTTGAACGTTTATCAACAATTGTTCAGCAAGACGTATTCGACGATTCGGTCAAAAAAGAAGTGGACAATTTGAAGCAAGCATTCTATAAATGGAAAAAGGTGGAAACGGAAGCTGCCAAAAAAGCGTGGGTAGAATCCGGGGAGCGAGAAGAAAATTTTGTAAGTGAAGAAGATGAAAGCGAAGAAAAAATTAAAAATTTATTAACAACATTTCGTGAAAAACGTGCGTCTGTGACAGCCGAAACGGAAAAAATCAAAGAAGAAAATCTGGCGATTAAAAAAGAGATTATTGAAAAACTCAAAAAACTAATTAATAGCAAGGAAGATTTTTATAAGGTATATAACGAGTTTAAAAAGCTACAACAGCAATGGAAAGATACGAAGCAGATTCCTCAGGGAGCTGTCAACGATTTATGGAAGGAATACCAGCTTTACAGTGAAAAATTCTACGACTTGCTGAAAATCAACAATGAAATGCGCGATTATGATTTCAAGAAAAATTTGGAATTGAAACAAGCATTGTGTGTTGCCGTAGAAAAATTAGATGAAGAAAAAGATGTTATTTCCGCTTTTTACCAATTGCAAAAACTGCATCAGGAATGGAGAGAGATAGGGCCGGTAGCCCGTGAGCAGAGAGATGAAATCTGGTCGCGCTTCAAAAAGGCTTCTTCTGTCATCAATAAAAAGCACCAAGAACATTTTGATCTGTTGCGATCGCTTGAGCAGCGAAACATGGAAGAAAAAACATCTCTTTGCGAAGATATAGAAGCTATTGATTATTCCAAACTGACTACTTTCAAAGAATGGGACGAACAAAACAAACACGTTTTGGATCTTCAGGAAAAATGGAAAACCATTGGGTTTGCTCCTAAAAAATACAATGTCAAACTGTTTGAACGTTTCCGCGCCGCTTGTGACGTTTTTTTCCAGAAAAAAAGCGAATTTTATAAAGGCATCAAAGAAACGATGGACGTTAATCTGGAAAAAAAGAAAGAACTTTGCGAACAGGCTGAGGCATTGAAAGATAGCCAAGATTGGAAAGAAACAAGCGAGAAATTAATTGCTATTCAGAAAGAATGGAAAGCGGTGGGTCCTGTTTCCCGTAAATATTCGGATGCTATTTGGAAACGTTTTATCAGCGCTTGCGATTATTTCTTCGAACAAAAAAATATTCACTTTTCTTCCCAAAAATCCGGAGAAGTGGACAATTGGAAGAAAAAGAAAGAAATTATTGCCAATATCAACGCTATTTCCGAATCGCTTCCAGCCAATGAAGCCATAGCTCAGTTGCGCGAATACATGGGACAGTTCAATAATACGGGACATGTTCCTTTCCGTGAGAAAGATAAGATATACAAAGAATATCGTGCAGCTGTCGACAAGCATTTCGATCGATTGAAGGTAGACGAATCAGAACGCCGCTTGCAATCGTTCCGATATAGCATGAACGAAATGAACTCGACGGGTGAAAAATCAAAAAACAAACTTTTGAGCGAACGGGATAAATTAATGCGTAGTTACGAACGATTAAAAGGAGACGTTCAAACCTACGAAAATAACATTGGTTTTCTGTCCGTTTCTTCCAAAGGCGGAGGCGGCCTTGTGAAAGAAATGCAACGCAAAATCGAAAGTTTGAAAGATGAATTGGTGCTTATCGAAAAGAAAATTGAAGTGATCGATCAAAGTTTAGGGTTCAGCAATTGATGAGAATAGGCATTTTGTCGTCAGGCGGCGATTGTCCGGGTATTAACGCTACAATCCGAGGGGTTGGCAAAACAGCGTTGACCCACTTTGGAATGGATGTGATTGGGATTAAAAGCGGATTCCAAGGACTTTTGAACAAAGAATACATCCTGCTTGACGATGAATCGCTTTCCGGTTTATTGAATTTGGGAGGAACTATCTTAGGTACCTCGCGTGAAAAACCATTCAAAAAATTACGAGACGGAAGCGAAGGTGAAAATCCGCAAATCATTATCGACAATTATAAAAAATTAGGCTTGGATTGTCTGGTTTGCATTGGAGGAAATGGGACACAGAAAACAGCCTATAAAGTTTCCCAATTGGGTTTGAACGTGATCAGCATTCCCAAAACAATCGACAACGATGTATGGGGAACAGATACCGCCTTTGGTTTTCATACCGCCGTAGATATTGCAACCGAGGCAATCGATCGCCTGCATTCTACAGCGAGTTCTCATAAACGGGTGATGGTGATCGAATTAATGGGTCACAAAACGGGTTGGCTTGCTCTCTATGCCGGCATGGCAGGAGGAGCCGACGTGATTCTGCTTCCCGAACTGGGATTTAATATCGAAAAAGTAAATAAAGCGATCCAAAATCGCGTTTTGAAAGGGAAACCTTATTCTATTGTTGTCATGGGAGAAGGATTGACTATAGACAATCAGAAACGTTTGTCGGCTTCTTATATTTCTCAACTCATTGAAGAAGGTACGGGTATCGAAACGCGCACCACTATATTGGGATATGTCCAAAGGGGGGGAAGTCCTTCTGCTTTCGATCGAAATTTAGCTACCCGTTTGGGAGGTCATGCTACTGAAATGATATCTAAAGGCAAATTTGGCCAAATGATTTGTCTGGTGAACGATGAAATTCAGTCCATTCCTTTGTCGGAAGTTTACGGCAAATTGAAATCAGTGAATCCCGACCATGACTTAATTATTCAAGGAAAGCGGATGGGGATTTCGTTTGGCGTATAGATAAAAAAAATCTCTGCCGACGCGGAATTGGATCCGCTCACAGAGATTTTTTAATTTTCCTTTATTTTTTACAGAGATTTTATCGAAAGGATTATGTATTAGCAACCGTTTCTGTTGCAGGTAAATCATTACTTTCTTTGACCGCTTCTTTCTCTTTCTCTCTCTTAGCGGCTGCAATTTGCTCTTTTTTAGCGGCAAGCGCTTCAGCTTTTACTTTATTAACGGCTTTTTCGGCATCTAATCTTGTTTTTAGAGCAGCTCTTTCGGCTTCATTCAATTTGCCTACAGCTGTTTTAACAGCCGACTGTTTGGCGTTTTTCCATGCCTGAAATTTGTTTTCTGCTTCCGCTTCGTTGAAAGCGCCTTTGGCAACGCCGCCTAATAAGTGTTTTTTAAGAAGAACTCCTTCGTCTGAGAGAATATTTCTCACTGTGTCAGTAGGTTGAGCTCCTACCGTCAGCCAATGCAAAGCTCTGTCGAATTTCAAATCTATTGTAGCAGGATTTGTATTGGGGTTGTAAGAACCAATCCTTTCTATAAATTTTCCATCTCGTGGAGCTCTGCTATCTGCGATCACAATATGGTAAAATGCATACCCTTTGCGACCATGTCTTTGCAATCTGATTTTAGTTGCCATTTGTTTAAGATATAATTTTGATTTTTGAAATTTATATTAGCGGATGCAAAGGTAATGCTTTTTTCGGATTGAGCGATATGAATTCAACATTATTTTCCTTTGTGGCTTAAGAGCCAAGCATCTTTGTGCTGGGGATAATCAGCACGAAACTGGATTAAGAATGCTTCCGCTTCTTCTTTGTCTTCGAATTGACGAACGTAAATCCGGTGTTTATTTTCATCGCTGATAATCTGAGCTGTAGGAAAATTGGATTTTTGAAAATCGCTCAATGCCTTTTCTGCCAGCGTAGAAGTTGGCATGCTGGCTATAACAATATAATATTGACGCTTGACGGTATTCTTGCCGCCCTCTTTATCCTTTTTATCAGCATTCTTTTTATTATTGTCATTATTATCACTATCTTTTTTATCAGCATCCTTATCCTTTTTATTTGCCTCTTTTTTATCCTCCTCTTTTTTCCCCTTTTCAGCGTCTTTTTTCTCCGCGTCTTTTTTCTCTGCATCTTTTTTTTCAGCGCCTTTCCGTTCTGTATTTTCTGTTTTCGTTTGTTCCTTTTGTTTTTCTTTTTCGGCGGCAATTGGTAAGTTTTGCGCAAGCATGGGTAAAGTCTGATCCAAGTTTGTTCCTTCTATTATATTCATCGGAACGACGCTTTCCGTTGGAGTTTCAACGTTTGCAGTAAAATTTTTAGTTATTTTCGATGAAAAAGGGATGACGTTTGCTTCTTGCGAATATTTCCGCAAATGTTCATTCACAGGCGTAACGACCAGAAATAAGGCTGCCGCCACTGCCGCCGCCGAACCCGTCCACCGCAATATCCATTTGTTAATCGGAATAAAAATCGTCTCTTCGTTTTTCTCTTTCTGCTCCGAAAAAGGATGTTCAAGCGGCGCCTCCAAGTCTTTGAGGCTAGGTACATAAAAATGATATAAACCAAAATAATTGGCATTACAACTCAAAATCGAGGAAGGGGTAAAAACAATTTTCCGCTCTTCTGACAACGAGAGGTTTCCTACCCACTGAATATGAACCATTTCTTCTTCTGCTAATTGTCGGTTTAAGAAGTCTACATACGAACGAATTTGCAAACAGGCCGTTTGATAAGAAATGTTTTCTTCTTTGCGGAGCGAATTGGCCAGTAGTCCGTCGTTATGCCGGATTTCGGGATTGAATCCCAACGATTGTATGGGAAAACGCATCAAGCCCCTTTCTTGAGGCGGTTCTATCTCTCTGGGAGAAACGATAAAAGCGCCAAAACCCGGAATGATAAGACATTCGTGTTTTGTTAGCAAGTAAGCAATATGGAAATTTATTTTTTTCACAAGGCAAAAGTAAGAAAAAAAAATAAGATATACACTAAATTTGCTATATATTCGTTAAATAAAAAGAATTGCTAAGATAACTTAGCAAGGAAACAATAAACACTTTTATTTGTTATATATGAAACGAGCATGTACCATATTCATTTGGATCGCACCTCTTTTGCTTTTCTCTTGTATGACAGTTCCTCGCAACATTACCTATTTTCAGGATTTGAATTCCTATCAACAACAACAACTCAGAGCAGGAGAAATGTATGAACCGATCATTAAAAATAATGATCAACTGTTGATTACTGTTTCGGCTCCCATTTTGGATCAGCAATCGGTCGCCCAATTCAATCTCCCGATGATTACTTATTTGGCTCCTGGAGAAACAACCTCTATACAGTCGAACTCTGTGCAAACTTACATGGTGGAAAGCGACGGGACAATTGCATTTCCGGTACTGGGAAAAATCCATTTGGCTGGATTAACCAAATCGCAAGCCATCGAACAGATATCTCGACAGGTTTCCGATTATATTGCTAATCCCATTGTGAATATACAAATAGTATCATTTAAAGTGACTGTTTTAGGCGAAGTCGCCAAGCCGGGACCTATTGATGTGAAAAACGAACGGATTTCTATTCTGGACGCTTTGGGCGCCGCCGGCGACCTAACTATTTATGGCAATCGCCAAAATGTATTATTAATCCGCGATAACAATGGTACAATAGAATATGTGAAATTCGATCTGACAAAATCCGATTTATTTATTTCTCCTTATTATTATTTACAGCAAAATGATTTATTAGTGGTAGATTCCAACAATACCCGCAAACAGGACAGTAAATATGGAACTGCCGACACTTACAGAAATTCTCTGGTAACTGTTCTCTTTTCCGCAGTTTCTGTTATCATTTCTTTTCTGAATATAGTGCTTAAATAACAATAAAAATAATGAAACAATTGATTATTTTATGAAAACTCAAGAAAATAAAACAGAGGGTGAACAAATAAAAGAAACCTTGCAATTCTGGTTGCATTATTGGTATATTTTTGTTATTAGCCTAATTGTTTGTGGAGCTATTGCCTGGATTTATCTTAAAACTACGACCCCTGTATTCAATGTTGCGGCCAAGGTAAACCTCCGTCACGACGAATCCCTTTTGGGCACTGGTTCTGTGGCTAGAACACAATCTATCATGAGCGCTTTTGGAATGGGCGGGGGAACTGAAAATATTGAAGACGAAATTAAGAAAATGTCTTCTCATGGATATGTGAAAGAAATTGCCAAAAACCTTGATTTGAATAAGATTTATACCCAATTGACCTGTTTTGGATTTGTTAAAAAACCCTTATACGATCAATCGCCGGTTGTCCTTTCTGTGGATCCGGAAATAGCGGATACCATGAGCGTCTTTATCTCGTTTATTTTAAACATAAAACCGGAATTAACGAAAATAAAAATGAAAATAGGGAAGCAGACCATCGGAAAATATGAAATAACTTCTTACCCTGCAACGATTCAAACAAGTTTGGGACAATTTACTTTCGAAAAATCGCCTTATTATGAGGGATATAATCAGCCTCTAAACTTGAAAATCACTTATGCGAGTTATGACTTTATTGCTCAGATTTATCAAAAAATGTTGAGTATTGGCTTTGAGAAAAAAAGTTCAGATTTAATAGATATGAAAATGGCAGGGGAAAATATTCCTTTTATCAAAAAAGTTTTACTCGAAATGATTGCTATTTATAACAAAAAATGGGTGGAAGATAAGGATTTAGTCTCAAGTAAAACAATCGATTTTATAGACAGTCGTTTGTTACTATCCAAAGATATGTTAGCAAACGTCGACAATCAGATACAACAATTCAAAGATAAATACAATCTTACCGAAATAGAAGCAGACGTAAAATCTTATCTTACGATTAGCGGTGAATTGCAGGCTCAGTTATTAACTGCCGAAACGCAGTTAAACATTGTGGATATTATTGTAGATTTTGTGAGTGACGAGAAAAATAAATATTCGCTGATTCCTTTCAATCTGAGTTTAAACGATCAAAACATGGCGACTGTGATCAGTAAATACAACGACGAATTAATCAAAAGAAACGAATTATACAAAAACAATGTTCAAAGCGCTTTGGCTCGTTCTTTAGATGAGGTGATAGAGGTTCAAAGGAAAAATTTGCTGGTTACTTTGGAAAATACACGAAAGAGCGCTCAGATAACACTTGCCAATCTGAAGAAGAAAGATAAAGAAAACAACGCAAAAATGGGTAAGATACCTGCCATTGAAAAAGATTACATCAATTTGCGTCGGGAGCAGGAAGTTCAACAATCCATTTATGTTTTTTTACTGGAAAAGCGAGAAGAAATTGGAATTCGGGGCATCAATCTGTTACCAAAATTGAAAATAATAGATGCGCCTTATGTCGTTATCAAGCCGGTTTCTCCCGATCGTATGAAAGTGGCTATAACAACTTTATTTTTCGGAGGAATTATATTCCCTTTATCTGCAATTTACAGCTTGCCATTTGTTAATAATTACATACGAAAAAGAAAAGAAAAATGATTCGCTTAATCAAAGAAAGAATATTTACTTTTTTTAACGAAGGACATGAACGAACAATTCTGACAAAAAAAAATATTGCAGCTTCTTTTGCCATTAAGGGATTGACTATTCTTATATCTTTAATTTTAGTTCCACTAACAATTAATTATGTGAATCCAGAACGGAATGGCATTTGGTTGACCATCTATTCAATGGTTTTATGGCTTAATTTGTTTGATGTTGGCTTAGGTAATGGCATGAAGAACAAATTAGCAGAAGCTAAAGCCAAAGGTGAAAATGAGTTAGCAAAAAAATATGTAAGTTCGACTTATGCTATTGTCGGGGGGATTTGTTTGATTGTATTTATTGTGTTTTGTTTTATTAATCCACAGTTAGATTGGATTAAAATGTTAGGCTCCGGAGCCAGTATAGAACCATATCGTCGAGAAATTTCCGGTTTGATATGGATTTCTATGGTTGCTTTTTGCATAACTTTTGTTTTTAATCTGCTTAAAAGTGTTTTAATTGCTGATCAACATCCGGCAATTAGTTCTTTTTTGGATATGTTGGGACAATTGTTTACTTTAATGGGAATTTTTTTTCTGCTGAAAACAACTTCGCCTTCGCTGATTTATTTGGGATTAGTGACCGGTTTTGCGCCAATAATAGTATATGTTGTTGCCAGTATATATTTTTTTCATACTAAGTATCGGGATTGGAGGCCCTCTTTTGGACAAGTGGATTTCAAATTAGCAAAAAACATGTTGAATTTGGGAGTAAAATTCTTTATTTCTACTGTTGCTGTAATAATGGTTAATCAAATGATACCATTTTTAATTTTACGGATTACCACTTCATCAGAGGTAACAAGTTTCAATGTAGCTTTACGGCTATTCAGTTTCGTATTTAATATAATAGTAATTGTTATAATTCCATATTGGAGTTCTTTTACAGATGCTTACACAAAAAAAGATTTTCTATGGATGAAAGTATCAATCACATATTTACAACGACTATTTTGGGGATTTTTGATTTGTCAGGCCTTGTTACTATTTTTTGCTCCCGTTATCTATCAAGTATGGATAAATAGATGGATTGCAGAATCGGACAATATAATAACGATTCCCTTTCTCATGTCGTTGTCAGTATGTCTTTATATTTGCGCTACATGTTGGATGTCTATTTTCATGCATCCTTTGAATGGTATCGGAAAAATTAAACTGCAAGTTTACAGCTCAATGTTTGAAATGATCTTGTTTATACCTTTCGCTTTATTTTTAGGACATTATTGGGGAGCTCCTGGCATTGTATTGACTCCTGTCATCATCTACATTCCTCGAATGATTTGGACGCCTGTACAATTGCATCAATTAATTAGTCAAAAAGCCACCGGAATCTGGAATAAATAATACGGCAAAGTAAAAAATATGATTTTTGTTGTTATAGTCATTTTTGCAATTGGTTTGTATATCTATGGTCAAAAGGCTTGGACGTGGATTATTTTTTTCTTTTTTTTGACGTCTGGATTTAATTTAATTCCGGAAGAGCTAACAGATATTGGAATCATCAGCAAAGGAAGTGATTTTGCATTTCTCATTTTGATTGGAATTATAATCATTGATGTATTCTGTGTAAAAAATTACTTAAAACGAGACCGTTTCATTATGCTTCTCCTTTTATTCGGTATGGTTTTAGGAGCTTGTATTGTTTGGAGTAAATGGATAATCGGATTAACGTGGTCGGAAATTATTCGTTGTTGCCGTTACCAGTTTTTCTGGATTGCCTATCTTGCTTTTCGTAATATGGAAAAAGGACAATTAGAAAGTCTATTAAAATATCTATTTAATATTACGGTTTTCATTTCTGTTTTATATCTTGCGCAAATAATATATCAGCAAACTATTTTAAACGAAGTAGGGATAACATGGGCAAATCTGTTTGGAATTAGAATTCCAAGATATTACAATCAACCGGATTTGATTCAGTTTTGCACGTTTATGGCTGTTTTTAATAACCCCTACAGAGGGATGTGGAGGGTCGCTACTACTACTTTATTGATAATGGCTTTATTAGGAGCTTTTCATCGCAGTATGCAGGGTTTTTTTCTGCTTTCATTATTAATCGGATTCATTCTTAAACTTCCACATGTTAGAAAGATACAATTTTTGTCCCTATTATCAATTGCATTGCTTGGTGGCTTTCTTTTTGCGGGTTCACGTTTGATGAATTCTCGTACTTTTATAGATTTACAGAGAATCAGTAAAGGTTTATATGCAGATGTAGACGTCTTTGCACTCGAAGACTATTTCTATGAATCGACCTTCACTTTTAGACTTGCAGTATTGTATGAACGCAATCAATATCTTTGGGATAATCCTAAAAAGCTATTGTTAGGAGCCGGACTTATTCCAGAAGATTCTCCAATGGCAAATACGTTTAATTTTAAAGTTGGATTGTTGGATGATATCACGGGAAGGGCGGTGCAGATTGATTGCGGCGATATATCCTATTCTTCTATGATCTTTCGTTTAGGGTATCTCGGTACAGCTATGTATTTAATGCTTCTTATTTATTTATCTGTTTATTTCTACAAAAAACATAATCATAAGTACGGATTAGTTACTTTTCTTTTTGGGATAATGTCGTTTGGCGTTTCGTTTTTTTCATCCAATTTATTATTGCCGGCAACTTACCTGTTGCCGCTTATAACTTATTGTATAATACAGAAAACAGAACAAGAAGAAGATTCTTCGGACATTTCATGTCTAACAAATATATAATAAAAACCATGGATTCATTAGTAAACGATTACATGCAATTAAATAATTCTTTTCGAAAAAAAAAATTAATCTTTCGATTGGGGGCGCTTGCCGGTTTTTTTTCAGAGTATAACAATATGCTCCTTGCTATGTTGTATTGCTTGAAACATAAAATTCGTTTTGTACTTTATTCAAAAGATGCCGTTTTTCGCTATAAGCGGGGTTGGACAGATTATTTTCTTCCTTTTTGCACTGAAGATTTTTTTCCATATCAGAGACACAATCCGAGAGTCGCTGTTCCTTCCAAAAAATACGATCCGCGAGTGATCTTACATCATATATTACGTCCCAACACTTTTTTAACATTCGAACTATGGAATTCATTTCACAACCGGGCAATGGAAACGCAACATTTCTACATTCCAGAATTGGGAATTGACGGAGGATTACAGGAAGCTTGTCGAGTATTGGCTAACTTAACTTGGCGATACAATGAAAACACAAAAAATGAGATTGATAAATACATTTCATCATTAAATCTCCCAGAAGAATATGTTGGATTCCATATCCGTGCCGGAGATAAAATACAGGAAGCAGATTTATGGAATAATTCAATTTACATAGAAAAAGCCCAAAAATATTTGAATTTGCAAACAGCTTTCATATTAACTGATGATTATCACGTAATTGAAACTTTCCAAAACCAATTTAAAGATTGGCGCATTTATACCTTATGCGGAAAAGAAGAAAAAGGCTACTATCATCAGGATTTTTTAAAAAAAGACCACAAAGCGATCAAAGAAGCCTATATAAAACTTTTTGCTTCAATGGATATTTTGAGCCGTTCGAAACTTTTCGTTGGCACCTTCAGTTCAAACATTGGTATGTTTTTAGGCATGCGAATGAATCCAAACAAAGCGCATGGAGTTGATTTGGAAAAATGGCAAATATGGACTTGTTAGCAAGAGTAAGGATGAACGAAAATATAAAAATATCGGTTTTAACATCATTGTATAACTGTGAAAACTTTTTACAGAACTATTTTGATGCGCTTGCTAAGATTGAAGGTAAAGACCAAATCGAAATCCTTATTTTACATAATGCTCCAAAGGAAAAAGAATTAGACATTATAAATAAAAATCTTCCTTCATTCGATTTCATTCGTCATATTATTATTCCTGAACGTGAAGGTTTGTATCGTACATGGAATAGAGGGATTCAACTATCCGAAGGAGAATATATTACTGTATGGAATGTTGATGATGTACGGTTTCCTAATAGCATTCTTCAACAAGCGGAAGCTTTGGATAAAAATCCACAAGCAGCCATCGCTTACGGCGATATATGGGTTTCTTCGCAATATGGCATTTGCGGCACAAGGAAAACTAAAAGTCCTGTTTATAGTCGTTTCTCACATAAAAAATTTTTGTCGGAATATCATATTTCCTGTTTTCAAATGTGGCGAAAATCTATTCATTCGATTGTTGGTTACTACGATGAACAATTCAAATGTATTGCCGATTTTGATTTTCAAATAAGGGCAGCTCTTCATTTTCCTTTTGTGAAAACCGATGAGCCTTTAGGTATTTATTTGGAAGATCAACCACATAAATTAAGTTACAATGGTTTGCAGCCATTTGAATACAATATTCTTTGTTTGCGATACGGTGATTACAGGTACATGAATTTCTTTTTGTTGCCGGAAGCAAAAAAAAAATATCAACAAAAAAAGATGTTAATTTTTGAGGAATGGAAAGACTTTACAGAAAAGTCTCCTTTTGGATGGTTTTTCAAAATACGAGAAATTGTTTATGCCAGTTTTAATTCCGTTTATTGGTTGTGCAGGCAAATAGCCAAAAAACTACTTTCTATTTTTAAAAAACAAAAAAAATGCTAACAACTATTTTTATAGCTACTTATGAAGGTGGACATTTATTATCTGCTTTGTTTAAGAGCCTCATGCGTCAATCCAATAAAAATTTTGAATAGATTTTGGTAAATGATGGTTCACCCGATAATACGGATGAAAGAGTGAAAGAAATGCAAGAAAAAGCTGATTTCCCATTCTATTATACTATAAAAAAGAAACAAATGTACTATAAAAAAGAAACAAATGGAGGAAAAACGACTGCGGTTAATTTAGCAATACAAGTTGCTAAAGGTGAAATGTGGCTAATGGTTGATCATGATGATTTTTTAAGTGATAATGCCATCGAAGTTATCAATCAATATTATCCTCAAATTAAAGATGAGCAAGTTTATGTGGCATCGTTTTTTTAAGACATCATCACAATGGAAAATCCATTGGATATCAAGAAAATCCAGATAATATCATAACTGATTTTTGTCCTTATCGTACCGCTTTCAAGATAATTGGAGATAGAACAGAAGTGATCAAAACCGATTATTTTCGAAAATTTTGTCCTATACCCACTTTTAAAAATGAAAATAATTGTTTAGTCGGATATATATGGTTAATTTTGTCAAAAGAATACAAGGCGCTATTCATTGCAAACGAAGAACCTATTTATTATTGTGAATATCTTCCTACCGGACGATCTTCAATCGATGTATATAAGACCGCGAGGGGAGAAATGTTAGGTTGGAATTTACTTGCTTCCATGAAACAAGCGAGTGGGTGGCAAAAACGGAATGCACTCATTACGAGCAGCAATTTCTTGTAATAAAAAATCTAAAATTTAGCAAGGCATATAGCGATTTGTCTCATAAATGGGGTGTAATATAATAAACGTCATTAATATTTACTGATAAGTTTTAATATTTATATTTATTCATTTGCTTATCATTATTTTAAGTTTATAAGTGTGTATTTAT
>WRFY01000124.1 GCA_009783445.1 Candidatus Azobacteroides sp.
ACTAAATTAGGTGATTTTTTTCAAACTGCAAAGCGTTGTATATAATTTATTTACAACGCTTTGATTTTTTATGCCTTTTTATTTGCGGATTTAAGGTTTTCTATGATTTGATCGTATCGATCATAAATTTCGTCCCATGAAAAATATTGATAATCCGTATTGCCCAAAGGTTGAATAGGACGTAGTTGTAAAATCTCAAATTTGTAACAACCAAGAATATCAAAAAAAGTTTGAAGTTCGTCCAGATTATCTTTGTTGACAGTATAATTCAAGCGAATTTTCAAATCAGAATGCGTTTCTTTGATAGCCGTGAGCATTTTCATGGCATTTAAGAATTTATCATAGGAAGCGCCCGTCATAAAATATTCGTACGATTCTTTGGTTATGCCATGTATAGACAACGTGAACTCGTTAATTCCGGCATCAACCAATTCCAGCCATTCGTCGTTTGAAAACAGATTAGCATTGGTAATCATGGAAATGTAGGGTATTTTGTATTGTTTTCCCAAAGAGATTAATTTCTTATTGTATGGAAAAAGAGACGGTTCTGCACCACAACCAATCTGTAGTTTTAATGCTCTGTGGAACAATGCTTCTGCTATCTTTGATAAATCTTCTTTCTTGAAATTTCCTTTCAAGGTTTTCCGCTTTTCCGGATCGCTGAAATAGCACATTCTGCAACGTAAGTTACAGGCAAGTACAGGATCTATGAATATCCCCAAGTATCTTCTTCGCGTAATATGCAAAATAAAGATTCCCATCCGTTTGATGAAAGGACTCCGCACCCATTGATTCAATTTCAGAAGAAAATATATGTTCATAAAAACTATTTATATTTTTACCCTCCCTAATATAAACGGAAAATATCTGTTAATAATGTAAATAGGCACAACCATAATGAATACGGTAAATGCGCTTATAAAAAACTTCAGCAAATATTTACCTTCAAAAAAAGTTACAGGATAACCCAATAACGACACGATGGCAAATATTGTTAAAATAACATACGTATGCAAGGCTAATACAATAATTGCATTGGTTGCAATATATCGGATAAAAGCGATTTCTCCACAAAAGTCAGCGATGTATTTTATAATTAGTAAAGCAGGAAAAAGAATGCAAAAACTTTCTATTATTTGTAATGCGATTACTAAGAAGACAGGATGTATGATGTCGTTTGTTAAAAGATAAACGATTGCAATATAAATAAGTATGGAAATAAAGCCATATAGAAGCTGTATTTTCTCTTTTCCTAATTGCCGCATTATTTCTTTTCTATACAACGAAGCAATTCCGTAAAACGGAAAATAAATACAAACATTATCCAGCATCCAAGGAGCATTCGACAGGTCTATCAGAACCGAAATGAAAGGTACCGCAAATAAAGCAACGATGGCAACAATACGATTTTTTATTTTTTTAAATAATAGATAAAAGAGTAATTGCATTGCAAACAGACAGGCAATAAACCAAAGAGGTTCATCTATAAGAACCGGTCTTCCATAAATATATTCAAATAAAGGTTGATAAAAAGGAGTGTTGGGAGCCTCTTTTGTATGCCCAAAAAGCAACCAATAAATATAAAGCGCTGCGAAAAAAGAAAAATAAGGAATAAGCAATTGTTTACCTCGATGTTTCACAAAATTCCAAATAGAAGAATATTTATCGAAACTAAACAATAGTCCGGATAAAAAGAAAAAGCAAGGTATCATGAAAAGATATATCAGCGTATTAGGTACTTTTGGCAATGATGGAGGAGAATGGAAATAGGCTACAAGGAAAATGCACAAAAACTTTGCATAATCAATCGCTCTATAATGTTGTTTAGGGTTCATCATTTATTTTTTTGAGGACGGCATTCTAAAAACCAAAATAAATCACACAAAATCCCCCAACAAACCGGAACACGGATCATCAGGGGATTAGAAGTCAAGCCTGCAAGGCGCCATTAACCTAAAGAAAAGTCAAAAGCTGAAAATTGAGGTCCAAAAGCACATTTTTACTTTCCTCTTTGCCTTTTTTCTTTACTTTACTAATATTCTTCCTCGTTAAAGAAAAAATCTTCTTTACTTGGATAATCCGGCCAAATATCTTCAATACATTCGTATATTTCGCCTTCATCTTCCATTTCTTGTAAATTCTCCACTACTTCCTGTGGAGCGCCTGAGCGCATTGCAAAATCAACCAACTCATCTTTAGACGCCGGCCATGGCGCATCTTCTAATTTTGAAGCTAATTCTAATGTCCAGTACATAATTTCAAATTTTTCGCAAATGTAGAAAAAAATCATTTATATACAAGGTTTCTCCCTTGTAATTTCATCCGTATAGCATTTGTTTTTTAAGGTACTATTTGGAATTTGAAGAATCAATAGGACTACTATTTTTCTATTACAAATAGAATTCATTTCGTTTAGTAGTTGTAAAATACAGATATTTCATCGGTGTTATGAATAAAACTTTGTTTCCGCGACAACAAAAAGAAATAATCCGATAACCGATTGATGTATTTAAATAACAGAGGATCCAATTGGGAAGATTCGTCAATTTGATAAATCATTCTTTCCGCCCGCCGGCAAATGGTACGGCATACATGCGACAGAGAATTGCTTTTGCATCCCCCTGGCAACACAAACGTTTTTAAGGGCGGTATTAAATCTTCGATCTTATCCATTTCTTCTTCCAATCGATAAACGTCTTGCTCAGAAATGCCGCAACCTGTTTTGCTTGCCTCGGTAGCCAAATACGACCCCAGCGTAAAAAGATTGAACTGGATTTGCAAGAGAAGTTCCCGGTCGTCTCGGTTATTGATTTCATCCAATAAACAAGCCATGAACGAATTAAGTTCGTCTAATGTGCCGTAAGCTTCAATTCGGGGATTGGTTTTTGGAACTCTTTTTCCTCCGACCAATGAAGTGTAACCTCCGTCGCCCGTTCGTGTGTAAATTTTGCTTTTTTCCATGATTAAAATATACATTATAATGCCTTTTCGGCAGTTTATTGTCAAAAAATGCTACTCCTACGACATAAAGATCTATCGTCACTCGTGCCTGCGGAAGATTTTGAAGGAAACGCCATCCTTTCTTCATTTCTTGATTTTTGCGGATATTATTCAAAACAATAATACCATTTTTCCGTATCAAAGGTTCACACAAAGCATATATTTTTTCCCATTCCATCGAGTTCGGGAGTAAATTGACGAAAATAAAATCAACTTCTTGCAACAAGATGCAAAGCGCTTTCAGATTCTCTTCATAAGCGCCTTCCATCAAATGAAGTTGCTTCAAATGATGTGCCAAAATAAAGGGATCGATTGCAGAAAGCAGACCGGGACGTTCTTCCAACACGTAGCATTTGCTTTGCATGCCGGAAGCTAAAGCAAGATAAAGACCCATAATTCCGGTTGAACCGCCAATTTGAATCACGATCCGGCATTTAAAAAAATGCACGATCCGAAATAAAAATTTGCCGTAATTGGACGATTGAATTTCTTGAATGGTGATTTTACTCTGAAGATTGTTTTCAGTTAAAATTGTTTTTCTAAAATTTTCTATTTCTTCAAAAGCGTAAAAAGCCGACTTCTCTTCTATTACCTTGGTAATCAAACTATAAATAAAAGGCGAATGAATACCGTACCCTTTTCGCCGCCGAAAAAGCAAAGGGAGAGACGAAAAGGAAGAAAACGAAAAAAGCGAAGGAAACGAACGCAACGCCCTTTTCATCCGTTTTGTTTTCTTCATTTTTTTCATCTATACATCATTTGCTTCTATTTCGTTTCGAGTTGAATGGACAAAATGGCAGATACTTCATGTTTCAATAGTTTTAAAAACATAACCTTGCTGCAATAACCATTCAATGGATTTAGGCAAGACTTCCATCATTTTGTCGGCCGCTTTGAGCGAATCGTGAAAGACGATCACAGAGCCGTTGCGGGTATATTTTTTTACTTTGTCAAATACTTCTTTGGCTGTCACTAACCGGCTGTAATCGCGCGTTACCACATCCCACAGGATCACCTTGTAACGCTTTCGCAAATTAAAAAACTGCGAAGGCCGCAAGTGTCCGTAAGGCGGTCTGAAAAGCGGACTTTGAATCCATTTTTCTGCTACTTTCACGTCGTTCAAATAATCCTTCGTTTTTGTTCTTAGTCCCTGAAGGTGATGAAACGTATGATTACCCACCACATGTCCCCGCTCAATCAGCTGTCGATAGACTTCCGGATGTTTCCGCACATTATCTCCAACGCAAAAAAATGTAGCTTTGATCTGGTATTGATCCAATAAATCCAATACCCACGGCGTTACATCCGGAATAGGGCCATCGTCAAAAGTCAAATAGACCGCCTTCTCTTCTCCCTGAAACCTCCAGTACGCACCTGGAAAAAATGCTCTATAAATAGAGGGAGGTCGTTCAATCAGCATAATATTTCAACGGTTTCGTCCTCCCCGCGGTAATTTTTCATTCCGTGCTTGGAATCGTTCCATACTTCTTGAAAAGTCGGGAGAATATTTATCAAATTTTTCAGAATCGTTTTCCGCAAAATAGTACAAAATATTTTGCATAAAAATCAAATCTCTTTTTACATCTTCCAAAACACTGCCGTATTGATTTCTATCCAAACGAGTATACCAATTTAGATTTTTGTCGGATATTTCGGCCAGTTTTGTATACAATTCGTCGGCTTTTTCTTTTTTTCCAATTTTATGATAGACGTCAGCCAACTCTCCAATGGAAAAATAATCGTAAGGCACATTGTAAGAAGGGATGGCTTCCAAACAACGATCGGCTGCTTTTTCCGCTTGTTCAAATTTGTTCTCTTCCACTAATTTTTTTGCCAACTGACCGAAAATGATGCGGAAAGTCCGCGCCATCCGCATGCAGTTTTCATCTAAGTACAGCCCCGGCTGCTGCAGATTGCCCCATTTATACTTGTTCATCAGATTATCGTAAAGTACATCGGAATTAATTCTCTCGTAACGCGCTGCTTCAAAAGGCATAATGCGGTAACCCACTCCGTCTTGCCGGAAATAAGGATCCAACCTCATGTATTGATCCGAACCTACAGTGATGGCAAAATACATGGGACGCGACCAATCGGCATTATTTTTCAGCATTTCCAGAATCATCATTTCCGGCTTGCTCAAATATTTTTTCGGACGGGTCGTCGGTTCTCCTTTTTCATTGGGCTGGTCGCCAAAATCCAACACAAGGTAAGGATGCAACCAATCGGCATTCTCCGGTTTTACTAATCCGGAACGAATGATTGCGGCTGAATCTACCGGAATGCTGATCTTATAAGAAGGAACATTATCCAATTCGAAAGCATATCCCGGAAGAGTTTTATCGCGCGGATCATCCGATTTGATTCGTTTCAATACTCGGTCGACGGGGATAGGGCCTTGCTCCTCATTGAGAATATACGCTACATCGTGTTTGCCCTGTACGTATTCGTATTTTTTCCAGCTAATGGGAAGCGGCTCCGATTCGTAGGCCTGCCGTTTCATCTGGTCAATATACCAATCCGTTTGCAAATAACTCAAGTTGCAAACGCGAACATCCGTCCGGTATCCTTCCACTTCCTGGGAGTACCACAAGGGAAATGTATCATTATCGCCATTGGTGAAAATAATGGCATTGGGTTCGCAAGTACTCAAGTAATTCATACCGAAATCACGGGTAAGAAACCGGCCTGATCGATCATGATCGTTCCATGTTTGGGAGGCCATCTGCACCGGTATCAGTAGGCAAAGAATGCTACCCAATACAGCCGACGGAATCTTGGGCAAGCGAAGGTATTTATTTATTCCCTTAATAACTCCGGCGGTACCGATTCCTATCCAAATACAGAACGCATAAAACGAACCGGCGTACGCATAGTCCCGCTCCCTTGGCTGGTAGGGCGTTTGATTTAAATAGACGACAATCGCCAAGCCCGTCATGAAAAACAAGAAGAAAGTCACCCAGAATTGTTCTGCTCCCTTTTTACCGGCGTATACTTGGAAGAAAATACCTAAAATTCCTAACAACAAAGGAAGCATATAATATTTGTTGTGTCCCTTGTTTTTTGCAATGCTGTCCGGCATATCGTCCTGCGGACCAACTAATTGTTGATCAATCCATTTGATGCCTGTAATCCAATTGCCATTGGAAACTTCTCCGTTTCCCTGTATATCATTTTGCCGTCCGGAAAAATTCCATAAAAAATAGCGCCAATACATGAAATTAACCTGATATTCGAAAAAATAGCATAAATTTTCTCCGAACGTGGGTTTGTATACCCATTTGCCGCCATTGGGAGTAGATACCCGCACACGGGTTCCTTTAAAGTTCGACCACTCCTTATATCCTTGCATATAACGCGGATCCGAATTATTATACATACGAGGAAACAAAGTATTCAATTCATCGGTATAGATATATTGCCGTCTGCGTCCGGATTCGTAATAGTGATCTTTTTCCGATGGGTCTTTTTTGGGTACTTGCGTCCAGATCGGACCTTCGTCTTTCATAGCTGCTTCCAGCATGCCCCCTTTTTCTTCGTATTTTACTTCGGAGACAAAAGTTGGTCCGTAAAACAAAGGCGTTTCGCCATACTGTTCGCGACTCAGATAGGTTCGCAATGTAAATATATCTTCGGGCGAATTCTGATCCATCGGCGTATTGGCCATGGAACGGATCACGATTAACGCATAGGAAGAATAACCGATAGTAATAACGAGCAGTCCGAGCAATATGCTGTTCAATGATACCATATTGATTTTTTTTACCGCAAACAGGAAAACAATCAACGCCAAAATAATGCAGATGCCTATACCCAAGCCATTCCCGAGAAAGGGAATTCCCAACAAAGTGATGGCAATGATAAAAGCAATTTTGGCTCGTTCCGGTTTTTGAGTGGGATGCATCGTTTCCCAAATAGCCCACGACAAGACGCCTAAAATAAGCAATAGATAAAACAGGACTCCCGAATTGTAAGGCAGAGAAAATACATTCACAAATAATAATTCGAACCATCCGCACACTTCGACCAATCCCTGTACTAATCCGAAAAGAATGCCGATCATAATTCCGAAAGATATCAGCAATGCGATCAAAGCGCCTTTCCATGTCGGTTGGTTTGTTTTACGGAAATAATAGACTAATACAATGGCTGGAATGCAGAGCAGATTCAATAAGTGAATAGCGATGGAAAGGCCCATCAGGTAAGCAATCAGGATCAACCATCGGATAGAATAAGAATCATCGGCGACTTCTTCCCATTTCAGGATCAACCAAAACACAATGGCAGTCATAAAGGAAGAAAAAGCGTATACTTCGCCTTCAACCGCCGAAAACCAGAACGTATCGGAGAAAGTATAAGCCAAAGCGCCTACCGCACCCGCTCCCCAAATGGAAATCATTTGCGCTGCCGTCATCGTCTGTTGTCCATCAGGACAAAGAAGTTTCTGCATCAGACGGGTAATCGTCCAAAAAAGAAAAAGAATCGTTAAGGCGCTAAAAATAGCAGACAAAGCATTCAACATTTTTGCTACCTGCGAAGGTTCGGATGCCAAATGAGAAAAAAGATTACCCATTAACATGAAAATAGGCGCTCCGGGTGGGTGGCCTACTTCCAATTTGTATGCGGATGAAATAAATTCGCTGCAATCCCAAAAACTTGCCGTCGGTTCGATTGTCAATAAATAAACAGTGGCCGCAATGGCAAAGATAACCCATCCCAACACATTATTCACCAATTTGTATCTTTTCATTCTTATAGTTTTTAAGTACTTCTCTATAATTTGTTTTGGGGGGCAAAGTTAGTAAAATAATCATAAATAAAAAACATTCTTTCTATTTTCCCTGAACCAAGATATTAAATGATAAGACAACACAAAAATAAGTGCGGACTTGTAGTCCGCACTTATTTTTGCATCAAAAAAATGCTTTTAACACATTTTCTGTAAATCAATCACTTTTCTTCTTTTACATTTCCTTCCGCATCCGCTGTAAAATTAAATTTAAGATAAGATATTTCTGTCCCAAGCCCTCCGGATTTAGCTGTCGTTCTTGATCCCTGACGACTTTCAATGGTAAAAGAATGAATGATTTTCGACGGATCGGCGTTTACGATAATGTCATACGTTCTTATTCCGGAAAATTCATTTTCTGATTCTTCAACCATTTTTCCCGCTTTGTTGACATTAGAGGCAATTTTTGAAAAATCAATTTCACTTAATTTCAATACATCTTCGGGCTTAACCGTAGGAGTATCGGTATCATCATCCACGTATTTTCCGAGAGTTGATCTTTCTTTTCCTTCGGAATTACTGCCCAAAGTAATGTATTTACATTTTACGGTATTCGAACCGGATTCGAAGTAATAGACTTGGGCTGATGTTACCGTTTTGGAAAAGTTGTCTCCTGTTCCCGCGGATCCGAGAGAGATTTCGATAATTTTGGCGTCGGAACCGACAAATTTCTCAATCTTTGAACGCAAATTGTCATCAATGTCTTTTTGGTTAGTAATATCAATTCCGAAAAGACCGCTGCATGAATGCTGTGTCAACGCTGTTGCAACTACAACAGACAATAAAAGAATTGTACGCAAATGTTTCTTCATAACGATAAATTATAATATTCAATAAAGTGCAAATATACAAAATAAAAACGAAGTTCAGCATTTTTCCCATGTTAGCCGCCTATTCCGTCCTATTTTTCTCTCTGAATCGCCAGTTTTCATCGTTTCAACCATCCAAAAAGGACTTTTAGCAAACGCTCTTTTTTCAACAAAACAGTGGCGTTTCCCTGCATAGAAGGATAATAAGAAATGATTTTACCGCTGGATAAACGAAGATTGTCTTGCAAATTAACCTTAGCTATCAAATATTTACACCCTTCTTTCCTGACAACGACAGAGTCTTTTTTTTCAATCCGACCGAAGAGCTGTCCGTATTTGTTTTTGTTGTAGCCTTCTATTTCAATCATAACAGATAACCCGAGTTCCATTTTTGACTGTAAGGCAATGGGAATTTCAATTATTGCGCCATAAGCAGAATTTTCCATGGGAACAATGTACGCAGTTGCTTGAACAGTTTCGGTGTAGGGGAAGAAGTAACTTCCAATAATCAATAAAGTGAACACAACAAATAAAACAGTAATGCCGCTGCGTACTACCAATGGAGGCATTTTCCCTATGATCGACCGTACTTTCTCACTTCTTAATTCTATCGAATCCATATTTTCAATTTCCAAGTTCCAACTGATTCTTAACTAAATAATAATAAGCTCCTTTACTTTTTATTAATTCCTCATGAGTGCCGATCTCTATTATCTCTCCTTTGTCTAATACAACTATCTGATCGGCATTTTTTACCGTACTTAACCGGTGGGCCACTACCACTACTGTTCGTCCCTGATAAAATGCATTCAGATTTTCAATAATCATTTTTTCATTATTAGCATCCAAAGCATTAGTTGCCTCATCCAGAAAGATAAATTGAGGATTGCGATAGACGACCCGTGCAATCAGAATGCGTTGTTTTTGCCCATAGCTCAATCCCTGTCCTTCCTGACCAATAATGGTATTGTATTTAAGGGGCAGTTTTTCAATATGATCTTTAATATTTGCAATCGTTACCGCATTTTGCAGTCGTTCTAAATCAATATCTTCATCGTTTACTGCCACATTGCGAGCGATGGATTCGGAAAAAATATAGCCATCCTGCATCACCACTCCACATTGCTTCCTCCACCAGTGAATATCGATGTCCTGCAAATTCTTATCCGCTATGTTTATTTGCCCTTCGGTAGGCGGATAGTACCCTAAAAGCAGTTTAATAAGTGTTGTTTTTCCACTTCCGCTTGCCCCGACAATAGCAGTTACTTTTCCTTTAGGTAGAGTAAGATTAATGTTATTCAATGCTTTAGGAGAATAAGGTCCTTCATATTGAAAAGCGAGATTGCTTATATGAATATCTTCGCCCTGATACAACTCCAAAGCGTCTTTCTCCGCATCTTCTTCATTTTTTTTGACATGTATCTCACTGATACGTTCCAAACTGATGCTTACATCCTGCCATTGGTAAACAAAGTTAACTAACTGTTCTACAGGACTATTCAATTGTCCGATAATATATTGTACCGAAAGCATCATCCCCAGTGTAAGTTGTCCGTGGATGACCGATGTAGCCGCCAGAATAGTGATGACAATATTTTTCAGTTCATTGATGGCCATAGCTCCTGCTTCCTGTGTCTGTTGTAACGAGAGCGTATCAAGATTGACTTTGAACAAATCGGCCTGCACATCTTCCCATTCCCAACGTTTGCGTTGCTCGCACCCTTGCAGCTTAATCTCCTGCATCCCATTAATCAACTGGTATACCTTACTTCGATTTTTTCCCTCCTGTTCAAAAACTCGGTAATCGAGCATTCGCCTGTGCTTCAGGGAAAGGAGTATCCATACGGCATAAAGAACCGTGCCAATGAAAAACACCAGAAAGATTCGCAAATCGTACAATAATAAAACAATGCCAAAGATTAGCAAACTGAAAAACGAAAAGAGGACATTGAGGCTTTGCGCTGTGAGGAAACGCTCCACCCGGTTATGATCTTCGATGCGCTGAAGCAAATCGCCCAACAGTTTGGTATCGAAAAAGCTCATCGGGAGCTTCATCAACTTGATAAAGAAATCGGAAATAAGTGAAATATTAATACGGGCGCTGATGTGCAGCAAGATACGACGCCGAATAAAATCAACTGCAGTATGTCCGAAGAGTAACATTAACTGTGCCAGCAAGATAAGATAGATAAAGCTGATATTTTGGTTGGCAATTCCCGTATCTACAATGGCCTGCGTAAGGAAAGGGAAAAAGAGCTGCAACAGACTACCCAACAATAACCCCAACAGAAGCTGTCCGAAAAGCTGACGATAAGGTAAGAAATAATTGCTCAAGAAGCGAAAACGATTACGAGTAATAATCTCTCCTTCCTGTCGATAAAAGGCTTCGGTAGGCTGTAATATCAATGCGACTCCTTTCTCTTCTCCACATGATCGCGTACTAATCCAATTATCACAAAACTCTTGCTCACTGTACTGCAACAAGCCTTTACCCGGATCGGCGACTTTAACTACATATTCTGCCATTGCAGACTTGACCCGTAATCTCCATTTCTTTTTGGAAATTTCATATACCACTACAAAGTGATTCTGCTGCCAATGAACGATGCAAGGCAGCGGAGCTTTTTCTGTTAATTGTGTAAAAGTAAATCTACCACCCACCGTTCGAAAACCGATTTCTTCGGCTGCTTCGCTTATGCCAAGCATGGATACGCCTTCGCGGGAAAGATGCGATTTTTTCCGCAAACCTTCCAACGAATAGCGGCGACCATAATAGGCCGCGACCATGCGCAGGCAGGTGGGTCCGCAATCCATGACATCGAGCTGGTGGAAAACAGGGAAGTTATTCATGGAAAAATTTCTCATATTCTCATTTTTGTTTCACAAACGATTTATATCGTCCAATGCCGCATTCGCTCCTCGGTATTGCTTCTTGTAATTATTGAACTGGTAACGAATGGTGAGAAGCAAAGCGCGTGTTTCGTATTTTGTCATTTTTGTATAGGAAACGGTATTGACTCGCACATCTATCCGATTATTTATCCAGTTGAATAAATCAGTTACTTGCAAATTAGCCAATAGTTTTTTATTGAAAAAATATTTTCGCAATCCGATCTCAATCGATTTCATCTCGTTCGTCTCTATTGCATAGTTATTCATTTTTCCTTGATAATTCAGATTCAAGGAAAAAATATATTTTCGAGGAAGAACAAATTCATTATTGATGCTGCAAAAAAATACCGTTCGATTTCGGCTTTGCTCTTTCCCCAGATAAGACAGATTGAAGAAAGGTTGGCTCACGCCGACTGTCACTTGCGTTTGACCGAATTTGTATGGAACATCGCCTGTTAAAAGGAAATCTAATTTTTGATATTTCGGGTAATTGACGTAGGTCATAACTGTTTGGGACGAATTTTGTTCCGAATCTTCAATGGTAAATCCAATTGGATGATTTACGTAGGTATAATCCAATCGAAAATCCAATATTCGATAATGCAGATGGTAATCGAATAGATACATATCTTCCGAATTGAGCAGGGGATTTCCTCTTTCCCGCAGGAAACGATTCACGTAGTAGTCTTCGCTACTGAGCAGAGAAAATGCAGGACGTTGAATCTTTCGTGCCATTTCCAATCCCATTTGCGTGTTTCCAACTATTTGAGAAATGGAAAGACTCGGATAGAATCCGCTATAATTTCGATCTATTTCTACTTGGCGAGCGCTGTCGATAGTCGTTAAAGCCTTTGTCCATTCGTACCGCATCCCTATTTGAATTGCCAGTTTACCGAATTGTCTACTATAATTTGCAAAACCAGCGACTTTATTTTCTTTATTTGTGTAAAAGTTGTCAGCTATATATTGTTCCGGATTTAACAGAAAACCTGAACCTTTCACTTGATTACATTCTCCGCCAAATTCCAAGCTTGATAGTTCGTTCAAACGGTATTCCAAAGTAAATTTTCCTGCATATAGATCGTAATTCGAACGACTGTTAAGCGTCAGTTCTCTGTTTTCTACTGATGAGGACTCCATTATTTCCTGTCCGGTTTTATTATGGGTTTTCAAGTAATCCACATCCAAACGCAAACTAAACGATTTTCCATAATCTCCCTTATAAAAAGCGTTTAGCAGATGTTTTTCAGGCTGGCTTTTTGCCTTAAAAAGGGTCGTGATTTGGTCGTAATTTTGAGCGTTAGCCCAAACGGTCTGAATTCCGGAAGAATTGATTTTTTCGTTTCCAAAAGTATACTGATATTGGCATCCAACAGCCTGCCGAGTCGTGACAGACCAATCGATTCCAGACGTAAAAACAGTTGATAAATCTTTATGTTTCTGAGGCATTTCCATTTTTTGCAACCAAGTTGTATCCGTATAAACAACATAATCGGTTACTGTATTCCATCGCGTTTTTTCCCGAGTATGATTGCAGGAAGCAAAGAAAACAAAATTAGGGAGTGCATAGCTTAATTCGAAATCCTCCATGCTACTGAAATATTTCCGTTTCTCAACTTGCTGAGAGATTTGAACGCTCCAACCATCTTCCCCGCTTCGTTTGGTTTTGATCAGTAAAACAGCTCGCCCTTCTGCATCGTATTTCGCACCCGGATTTGTAATTAACTCAATACTAATAATATTAGTTGAAGATAGACGATTAAGCTCGGTTTTATCGTACAATTTTCGGTTGTTGATGTAAACAATCGGCGTTCCTTTGCCAAAAACAGTTATTTCATCTTCATTTATTGTAACGCCCGGAATTCGTTTGATAACATCGTTGGCATTGCCCACAGAGGCTAACAAAGAAGAATTGACATGAACTATCCAGTTGTTTCCTATTTTGGAAAAAACGGGTTTAGGCGTTGTTACTACAATTTCGCTCAACAAATAGTTATCTTCTGTCAGCATAATTTCGCCTAATTCGATCGACTGTTGTTGTATGATTGTTTGCAGGGTGATTGTCTGGTAACCCAAACAAGCAATTTGCACAAGGAGTTCGCCTTGCTGAACATTTTCAAACGAAAATTCACCAGTTTCTGAACAAACAGTTCCATTAATAAAAGAAGAATCTGCTGCATGGAATAAAATTACATTGGCATATTCTATTGGGATTTGTTTTTCGTTTACAACTTTGCCCGAAAGAGTTTGCGCATGAATCGCCATTTTGTTTCCAATGAATAATAACAGCAGAATTTGCAGAAAATAAAATTGTTGTTTGCATACGAAATGATTAGTCATTTGCATAATTAAGTATGTGTGCTAATGATTTTTTTGAATCATAGAATTTATCCATTATATGATAAATACTTTTTTCTATTTCATTACAAGGACATAATTTATTCAAATTAGTTAAATTTTTTGAGGAGAATAATCTATAGCTACAAATTCCATAGCAAACAGGAAGCAGGTTACAATCTAAACACTTCTTATTATCAAAAGTAGCTTTATTTAGTTTCCTATACAACAAGTGGTCGTTCCATTCTATTGTTCCATCTTTTGTTAAAACGCCATCCTCTATTTCCTTTTCAAAATTGACTGCATGACATTTGAATACTCTACCATCATAATTAATTATAGATTGATAATATTTGTCGGCCGGACAAGCCAATGTATTCGTATGAATTATGGAATGAGTTCTTATTTCAGTGTTGAATCCTGCATTCTCAAATATTAACAACTTCTGTCCAATTTCATCAAAGGATACTCTTTCTTGATCTTGGTCTATTTGCTTAATTAATACCATTATTTTTTTTCGAATATGCAAAGGAAATGATTCGATAATATTCGTAATGGAATCAAAATATTCCTTGGTAAAATTAATTCTAAGAATTAATGTTTTAGGATTCAAATTTTCAGCTAATAATATAATGCTATTAACAATTCTGTCATATGAATCGGTTGTATTTTTTTGATATCGAATCCTATTATGTATTTCTTTAGGCCCATTCAAAGTTATTTGAATGGATTGCATATTAATATCTCTAAACAATGGCAACATTTTTTCATTTAAAAAATATCCGTTTGTTGTGATTTGAGATTCGAGAAATACATTGTTTAAGTCACAAAATTCTTTTGTTTTTTCGGAAATTGGTTTTAATATATTTTCATAACATAATAACGGTTCTCCTCCATACCAATTTAAGAAAAATGCAGATTTATTTTTTACTGTATTATTTATGAATTTGATTGTTGCATTAACAGTTTCTTTATTCATTATGCCTTTACACCTATCTTCATAACAATACCAACAATTAAAATTGCAATTTAATGTAGGAAGAATCATAAGCCAATATGAATCATTATTAAAAACTTCTTTCCGATTATGAAAAAGTAAAATATTTTTTATATTATTGTCAATTTCTATATCATTAATTATTCCTAATTTATGCATTGTGCTAAAAAAAACAGGTTCATCTGTTTTCGTCTTATTTAAGTTTTCTTTGTAAGATATTAGTTTATTGTACTTGTTATCTTCTATCTTGAATAACATTTTCTTAAACAAATTAACCCCGACCACTATGCTATTATAGCTTTTAAAGTAATTATATTTACTTAATATATATCCCATCTTCAACTTTTTATATTAGGAGCTGCTTCTAAATAAATCATCTATAATTTAATTTCATTTTAAAAGAAAATGAACTATATTTTATAAGATTAATTTCTGGCAGCTCCTTAGTTATAAGATATTATACCTACTCATTTACAAAATGATACTTTAACATGATTTATCATTCTGAATCTAAATAAGTTTTAGAATATGAAATCATAATTGATCATCAATCAGCATTAACAATAAGTGCCTGATTTTGAACCACAATAGACTCCTGATTTACCGACAGCAGAATCATTAATCAATAAGGCAGACGCATCAACTCCTCCTATAAGTTGTTTTTTTTCTTCCTTTGTCAATACAATTTTCTTACAATTTTTCAAATTATTTATTTTATTTGTTTTCATTTCTCGATAAATTTTTATGTTAATAATAATTTTATTGGCGAAACTTTCGCATTCATCGCGTCCAACAAGTTACCCAACCTTGTTGGGAACTTTGGAAAATCAATAATATTTCGTACCTTTACGGCGCCTTCTTGTGATTTTGCATTTATTATTTCGATTGTTATGTTGAATATAAACCTCGCAGGGAGGCTATTTTTGTTTGCAAATTAAGGGGGCGAGCCTTGCTTTGCCATAAACGACAAATTCGTTCGTTTACATTTGCAAAAATAGAAATAAAAAATGGAACAAAATCCAAATGTTTGAAATAGTTTGTGAGCGTACCGATTTCGTCCATCAGCGTAGCATTTTTATCCTGCCAATGTCATAATATGAATGATAAATTATTTTTGGTTGAACAATAATTTCAATTTCTGCGTGTTCCTGACCGAAAAACAGAAAACTTTGTCTCCGGATAGTTTAACCTCTTTTCTCTTAAGATCAATGGACTTTATGTGATGCGTATTAATAATACATTGCCGGCTTATTTGGATAAAACAGTCCGGTAATTCCGAAAGTATTTTCCGTAATGATTTTACACAATGGAAAGAAGGTTCGTTTTCCATATAAAATGTACATAAGTAATCATTAACCTCAACAGCCAATAGCGACTCCATTTGAATAACACGTAATTCATTTCCATTTTTTACAGTGAAACAATTCATAAATCCAATGTAAATGTTACTTCATTCATTCCCTGACTGAAGAGAGTTAAAAATGCAGAAGCGTGGGAATTATTCGTTTATCTAATTTGAGGTACGACCAAGCACCGCGCTAAAATAAACAGTTACCCCACGCTAAGCAGATATATACGTGAGGTATATATGCTAAGCATAGCGTTTATTCTGTTTATCCCTTAGCTAAAAAATTGGTCGTTCTCAAATTAAGGATAAAGCAAAACGCTTCAATATGTTAATTCTTAATATTCATTTATTATTATCAAGAATTGTACGACAAACTTACATGAAAATTTGAAGATTTCCAAATGTATCCGGCAGCGATTCAGAAAGAAAAATTTGAAAAATAAAATACTGAAAATAAAAAGTTTGTAAAATTTGAAAAATAAAAAAAATTGCAGAAGTTAAGCAGCTTATTTTATTAATTTACTAATTTTCAGCACATTATACAATTTTCACAAGCTAAGAGCTTTTTATAAACCGACTAACATACTCCATCTTAATTTTTATAAAAAAACTAATAATCAATGAAATATGAAGATAAATTATCTAAAAAATGATGGAGTCGAGGTTTTTAGTAATTTAAATGTTGACCTGATACTCGTAGGATAGGTAAATCTCTCGCAAGAACAAGTTTTACACTTAATCTGACCTGTAAATTCTCAACTATTCTTTCTGTAAAGTGGAAAAAAATCTTTATTACTGTTTTTCCTTTTTTGCTCAAGACTTAAAGCCTCATAAATTTCCTTATTATGAATGTATTTCCATGCTTTGAATCGGAAACGGATGTCGGAAAAACGCGATTTGAAGTCGAAAAGCGAATCGTTTTTGCCATCTCGTCCCCCGCCCAAATGCAGGCAATGCATTTTCCGTCTTATTCCTTCTTTTCTCGCCTGATCCAGTATCAGTTTGAGCGGACTGAATGATAGAAAATCGTTTCGCGTAGCATTCAAATGCGCTTGCATGATTCCATTGCAAAATGTGCAAAGCGAACCGCCAATCACTTCTCCCTTGTAAGCGGCTAAGAAAATGCAAGCATCCGCTTTTTTCAAAATGGCATTGAAGTACTCTGCAGGAAAATAATAAAATGGAGTCGCTTTGACTCGATCCATGTTTTCCCTATATATTTGGATAAAAGCGTTTACATCACTTTGATTGGAAGCCTTAAATACAGTTACTCCTTTGTTTTTCAAATAGTTGATTCTATTTTTCAGCGAACGGGCATATTGTTTTTTCTGTTCAGATTCGGGCAAATCCAAATCTATCCCCACGGTCAGATTCATATCTTCGACCTCGCCCAAGCCGTCCAGCAATTGTTCTTGATTTTCCCATAAAGGATGCAAACGAGAAAAAACGCTTACGATTCGTTGGGCATCGAAATAATCTTTCAATGTTTCGTGAAACAAGCGAATATCGTTAAGAGTCGGGCGTTCGTTTTGCGACAAAGGGCCGACATAACCATACACGGAAGTGATGTCCTGCCACTCCGTTCCTTCAATTTTCCGTACAATGACAGGAAGTGCAAAAGAAGCGGTATCGTTCCGAAAATGCAGTAACAAAGCCTTTCCCGATAAATCCAATTGCTGATAAAAAGCCAAATGATAAAAATCGTAGGCATACATAGAGCGAATAATGTCGTTCCATTTTCTTTCGTTGTCCGCAGTAATTATTTCCAGCATTAATAAGCGTGTTTATCCCCTTTGATCGTGTTAATAATGGTAACAAATACAATTTTCAAATCCAGCAGGAAAGTCCAGTTTTCCAAATACCACACATCGCAACGGACGCGTCCTTCCATTTGTTCGACTGTTCGAGTTTCTCCTCTGTAACCATTGATTTGCGCCCATCCGGTAATACCCGGTTTCACTAAATGACGCACCATGTATTTATCTATAAGTTCGGAATACAATTGAGTTTGTTTCAGCATGTGCGGACGAGGGCCCACGATACTCATTTCTCCTTTTAGCACATTGATAAACTGAGGCAGCTCATCCAAATTGGAACGCCGCAAAAAACGGCCAATTCGAGTGACGCGCGGATCGTCTTTTTCTGCCTGTTTCTCGTCGGCAACCTCATTGACTTGCATGGAACGAAATTTATAACAGAAAAAACTGTTTCCATACAATCCGGTTCTCTCTTGTTTGAATATAATGGAACCGGGCGAAGACAGCTTGATAAGCAATCCGATAACGAGGTAAAAAAAAGGAAAAAGCGTACAGATAAAAAGCGCAGAAAAAACCAAATCGAACATGCGTTTAATCGCCTGATTATACACAAATTGTAAAGGTTCGGATCGAATAGCCAATACAGGAACGGATTCCATATTTTCCAATTCGAGTCTTTTTTTTACATAACGCGAAAATTCGGGTACCAAATAAAACCGAATCCTATAGTTTTCCGCGAAATTGAGCAAGCGGACAATTTTTTCATCTTGCGAATTGGGAAGCGTACAATAAATAGCATTGATATGATTTTTCAACGCGAAAGCTTCTACTTCACGAGTCATTCCCAAATAATTGGGCAATGTATCTTTCAACTGTAGGTTATCGTCGAAAAAGCCATGTACAAGAAAACCGTACGACAATTCTTTTTTCATTTCGGCATACAAATCCATTCCATTTTTACCTGCGCCCACAATTACTACTTGCCAGAGATTTTTCCCATATTGACGGAATTTTTTCAAAGTTTCTCTCGCAATAATCCGCCAGAGGGTTAAAAAGAAAAATAAAGCTATATAATAATGGACGATCAAGCGAAGGGGAAGAAAATCGGATTTTAAACGCAGGAAGAACAAGCAACAAGTAAAAATAGCTCCATGCAAAGCTACCAGTGTAATCGCACGCTGCACCACCTTATCCGTAAACAAAATAGGCTTGTCGATCTTGACGGGAACAAAATAGTTAGCAAAGAAATAGCAGATATTCAACAGCAGAAAAGTCATATTGATTTTGGAAAGAAAATCTTCCGTGCACCACTCTTTCTCCCAATGATAAAGAATAACAAACAGCACATTTACCAAAATGATGTCCCCTAAAATGACCACCCATTTAATTAACAAACTGTATCCGCTCCTTTCTTTTAACATAGCCGTCGTCTAATCGTGTTGCGCATTGGACAAATTTAGCAAATTAATGGGAAACAAACAAAAAAGTTTACAATTTATGCCACAAAATACATCTATTTTGGAGTCATAATCACTACCCTATTCCAATGGTTTTCTTTGTAAGGCTGTTCTTCCGAACCTTTCCATTCCACTATGATTTTGTCGGAAGGCACCTTATATTTGGTCATCAATTCGTTAGCAACTGTTTTAGCTCGTTTTTCAGAAAGTAGTTTATTATAGGCTTGCGTCCCCGTATTTTTGTCGGCATATCCCACTACTTTGATTTTACTTCCGGTATCGCGGATAAATTCGGCCACATTGAAAACGCTGATTTGTTGATTTTCTTCTACTTTTGAACTATTCAAACGGAAGAATACCACATTGGGAATGTAATTAATTTCGGGTGAAACCGTTATTTCAGGCGCCGCTTGCGGAACAGGGGATATGGCGGAAGGAGGAACAATCACTGGCTGATTATTCGCTTGACGGTTCACTTGTTGCAACTCAGCGCTTAGTCTTTCATTTTCTATATGCAATTTGTTGATTTTTTCATTCAACTCATTGACGAATAATGGACTTGCGGGTTCTATCAAGTCAAAACCATTTTTACCCAATAGAAATGTCACCCCGCCGGAAGCGAAAAGAATGGCTTCATTATCGCCATGAAGAACGATCCGGTCGAAATAGTCGGGAATGACGCTGGCGCCCAAGTCAAAATCCAAGCTGATTCGCTTGCTTAAACGAACGCCCAACTGAACTCCTCCGTTTACGGACAGCGCATTGGAAGCATCGCGATAATTCGATTGTACGCCTTCTTGTTGAGGAATTTTAGCATCATTGGCTAACTGAAACCGATGAGCAAATCCCAATCCTACATAAGGCGCGAAATTAAAAATTTTGCTGGGGGAATATCCGCCTATTTGATTGGCCAAGTTCCACATCGCATCTATATGAATATTATAATGAGTATCCCGCTGTTCGAAAGTTTTTTGTTCTTCGAATCCGTGAAGCGATCCTCCCTGTCCTTTGATACGCACTCCCCAAAAAGGACTAAACCATTTTCCTACAGCAACTTCTGGCATCACAGTAATTTTCTTGCTCCATTCAGTTTTGTCGTTATTTCCTACCAGCGCTTGCCCCCCGCCTCCTATATGTATAAACCAATTATCGTTGATATGAGAATGATCATACATTTGTTGAGCATAGGTCGGAAATATAATTAAAGAGCTGAGTATTAAACCAAAAACAATTAATGTTGTTTTCATAAGCGAAATTTTATGCAATAATACTAAAAAAATCGGATATTGTTATCATATTTTGCATTATTTTTAGTAAATATACTCTCTTTAATAAACGAATCATTTGTATTCATCCCAGCTTTTGATCGGTATATTCTTCATCTCTATTTCACAAAAAGCATATATAAAAGCAGAAGCCAAACGCGAATTGGTAATCAGTGGAATATTGAAATCAATCGCACCTCGTCTAATTTTATATCCATTCGATAATTCACCTGCCGTCAGATTTTTAGGTATATTCACTACCAAATCAAATTGTTTTTCGTGGATCATTTCCAGCGCATTGGGTTTTCCCCCTTCGCTGGGTTGATTGACGTGAAGCGAAGGTATCCCGTTTTCGCTCAAGTAACGGTGTGTTCCTTCTGTGGCAAAAAGCGTATAACCCTTTTGCTGCAACAATCGGCAAGCATCCAGCAAATCCAGTTTGGAGTGCGGAGTTCCACTCGAAATCAAAATATTTTTTTTAGGAATCCGCATGCCGACAGACAACATGGATTTTAAAACGGCCTCATAAAAATCGTCTCCAATGCAACCCACTTCTCCGGTAGAAGCCATGTCTACTCCCAATACGGGATCTGCTCTTTGCAAACGGGAGAACGAGAATTGCGAAGCTTTGATGCCTACATAATCCAAATCGAACTCGTTTTTGCTCGGTTTTTCTACCGTTTCTCCCAACATAACACGGGTAGCTATCTCTATGAAATTCAATTTCAATACTTTGGATACAAATGGAAAACTGCGCGAAGCCCGCAGGTTGCATTCAATCACTTTAATATCGTTGTTTTTGGCTAAGAACTGGATATTAAAAGGGCCCGTGATCTGCAAAGCCTGAGCAATTTCCTTTGCAATGTGTTTGATTTTCCGAACGGTTTCGACATACAATCGCTGAGGAGGAAACTGGATGGTAGCATCGCCGGAATGAACGCCTGCAAATTCGATGTGTTCAGAAATGGCATACGTCACAATTTCTCCCTGATTGGCCACTGCATCTATTTCGATTTCTTTAGCCCGTTGAATGAATTCGCTCACGACTACCGGATGTTTTTGAGAAACATTGGCCGCCACTTTCAAAAAAGTTTCCAGTTCGATCTGATTGGAACAGACATTCATCGCCGCACCTGAAAGCACATACGAAGGACGCACCAATACCGGAAAATCCACCTCCCGCACAAAGTCGTTGATATCCGACATCGAACTCAATTCTTTCCATTTGGGCTGGTCTATTTTCAGCCGGTCGAGCATGGACGAAAATTTATGACGGTCTTCCGCATTGTCGATGCTCGCCGCAGACGTTCCCAATAGAGGGACGCCAGCCTCATCCAACGAAAGCGCCAGATTATTGGGAATTTGCCCTCCAGTAGATAAAATCACTCCATGCGGATTTTCCAATTCGATAATATCCATCACCCGTTCGTAGGTCAATTCGTCGAAATACAGCCGGTCGCACATGTCGTAATCCGTCGAAACCGTTTCGGGATTGTAGTTGATCATTACGCCCCGCCAACCCCTCCGCCGAATGGTTTCCAACGCATTCACCGAACACCAGTCGAATTCCACGCTACTGCCAATGCGGTAAGCGCCGGAACCCAAAACCACCACCGAACGACGATCGCCCAGATAACGGACATCGTTTTCTTTGCCGTTGTAGGTCAGATATAAATAATTGGTTTGAGCCGGATACTCAGCCGCCAAGGTATCAATTTGTTTTACTACGGGAACAATGCCCCACTTTTTACGCTGCTCGCACAAGTTTTTTTTCAGGGCGGTAGCCGTATCGGAATTTTTATACAATAATTTGGCTATTTGAAAATCGGAAAAGCCTTTTTGTTTCGCCGCTCGCAACAATTCCACAGGCAATTCTTCGATCGAATGGTATTGGCTTATTTTTTTGGACGTCTGGTATATCAACTGCAATCGTTGGAGAAACCAGAGATCAATCCGCGTCAATTCGTGAACCTGTTCTATCGAATAACCGGCTTCCAGCGCTTGGGCTATGATAAAAATCCGTTTATCGGTCGGTTCGGATAAAGCTCTGTCGATATCGTCCACTTCCAAATCTTTGTTGGCTACAAAACCATGCATTCCCTGGGCAATCATCCGCAATCCTTTTTGAATAACCTCTTCAAAACTGCGGCCAATGGACATTACTTCGCCCACGCTTTTCATGCTTGAACCGATTTGCTGCGATACGCCGTGAAACTTACCCAAATCCCAGCGAGGAATCTTGCAAACAATATAATCGAGAGCCGGTTCAAAAAATGCAGTGGTCGTTTTGGTTACCGAATTTTTCAATTCGTGCAAGCCATAGCCCAAAGCTAATTTGGCGGCAATAAAGGCCAAAGGATAACCCGTGGCTTTGGAAGCCAGGGCAGAAGAACGACTCAAACGGGCATTCACTTCAATTACGCGATAGTCTTCCGACACGGTATCGAATGCATATTGGATATTGCATTCGCCCACAATCCCGATATGGCGGATGATACGAATCGCCAGCTCGCGCAATTTGTGGTATTCCCGATTGGTCAGCGTTTGCGAAGGAGCGACGACAATACTTTCACCGGTATGGATACCCAACGGATCAAAATTTTCCATGTTGCAAACCGTAATGCAATTGTCGTATTGGTCGCGGACAACTTCATATTCTATCTCTTTCCAGCCTTTTAATGATTTTTCAATTAACAGTTGATTCGAATAATTGAAAGCTTTTTCCGCCAATAGCTGCAACTCTTCCGAATGGTTGCAAAATCCGCTTCCCAAACCGCCCAAAGCATAAGCGGCGCGGACAATGATTGGATAACCCAAGGTTTGAGCCGCTATGTGCGCATCTTCGATCGATTCGACCGCTATGCTTTTGATAGATTTTACTTGGATTTCGTCTAATTTTTTGACAAACAGTTCGCGGTCTTCGGTATGAATGATGGATTGCACCGGCGTTCCCAAGACTTCCACCTTGTATTTTTCGAACACACCCGAAAGGTAGAGTTCTACGCCGCAATTCAAAGCCGTTTGTCCGCCAAAGGACAACAGAATACCGTCGGGTCTTTCTTTCTCGATTACTTTTTCTACAAAAAAAGGAGTAACCGGTAAGAAATAGATCTTATCAGCCACTCCTTCAGAAGTTTGTACAGTAGCAATATTTGGATTAATTAAAACGGTGTAGATGCTTTCTTCCTTCAAAGCCTTCAAAGCTTGCGAGCCGGAATAGTCGAACTCGCCAGCTTCGCCGATTTTTAAGGCTCCAGATCCCAACAAGAGAACCTTCTTGGGGAAAACGGATTTCTTTTTTTCTTCAACCTTGTATTCCGCAATTTTTTTTCCGCGTTTTGCTTGCATATTTTCGAGAAACAGATCGAAAAGAAATTCGGTGTCAGTAGGACCAGAAGCAGCTTCCGGATGAAATTGTACCGAAAACCAAGGTTGAGTTTTATGGCGGATTCCTTCATTGGAATCATCGTTCATGTTAGTGAAAAAAACTTCCCAATCGTCGCTCAATCGAGAGACGTCCACTGCATAACTGTGATTTTGCGAAGTAATGAAACACCTGTTAGAATGAGCCATTCGTACCGGTTGGTTGTGGCTCCGGTGTCCATATTTCAATTTGTAAGTAACAGCTCCGCCAGCTTTTGCCAATAAATGATTTCCCATACAAATGCCAAGAATAGGTTTGCCGCTTTTCATGGCCTCCTGTATATGTTCGACAGTGATTCCGCAATGATCTGGATCGCCAGGCCCATTGGAAATCAGCAAGCCGTCATATTCGAGGGTATTGAAATCGTAATCCCAAGGAACGCGGATGATGTTGACGTCTTTTTTCAGCAAACAGCGGATAATATTATGCTTTACGCCACAATCCACTAACACAACGGTTTTGGAACCATTTCCATATCGCAGCGTTTCTTTGCAACTGACCCGTGCCACTAAGTTTTCTAAAGAAGGATCAATGAAATCAATTTCGTCGGGAGAATCAAAAATGATTTTCCCTTTCATCGAACCTTCTTCCCGAATCATTTTCGTCAACGCACGGGTATCTACCCCGTAAATTCCCGGCGTTTTATGTTCTTTCAACCAATTGCCCAGACTTTTACAAGCGTTCCAATGACTGTATTCATTCGAATAGTCGGATATAATCAATCCGCTGACATGAATTTTTTCCGATTCGTAAAATTCAGATAATCCATTGATAATCCGGTCTTCCGGCACCCCGTAATTTCCAATAAGGGGATAAGTGACCGTCAAAATTTGCCCTGCGTAAGAAGGATCAGTCAAACTTTCGGGATATCCGACCATCGCCGTATTGAATACCACTTCGCCTGCTGCAGGAGTCTCGTAACCAAAAGAATAACCCTCGAAAGTCGTTCCGTTTTCCAAGACTAAGGCAATCTTCTTGTCCATATTTGTAAAGGATTTTTAATCGTATGCAAATGTACGTGAAATATTTTAATTACCCATAGACTATTCGAAAAACGTGGAGATTCAAAATAATCTATCCAATGAATTTTTTTGCAACAATACAACAATGATTCAATTTTTTTCCTAATTTTGTACACTTAACCATTCCGCTTAAAATCGAATAAATTAAATGTCTCAGACGAATAACTTTTTTATTTTTTATCCTTATTTTTTTATAAAAAGAAAGGCGTTTTTGATTGCATTCATTTGCGTGTCCGCTTTTTGTTATTCACAAGAAGGGCAAGGAATGCATTACGACGCGGGAGGATACAATGATGAGACGAAAATATACATCGGCAACCCTCATTCGAAAGAATATTCGCAGCTAATCCCTTTCAATAGTTACTATCCAAACAACATCGTACAAACGCTTTATTACGAGAAGGAAATAGGGAAAAAAGGTCTTATATCCGCAGTGGAGTACTATTACTCGTTCGAAGCGGGACATCCGGTTTTAAACAAAACATTGAAAATTTACATGTCTGTCACCCAGAAAGACAATTTGTATGAAGGATGGATTACCCAAGATACGGTACTCGTTTATGAGGGAAGCATTGATTTGTTTGATCAGCAATGCAGCGTAACGATCCCTCTTCAACAACCGTTTTTGTACGACGGCGGTAACCTGCTGATTACTACGATGGAAGTCGACACGAGAATTCATATTCCGATCAATCAATTCCTTTGTTCGCCCAGCGAACAGTACCGTCTGCGCGCTACAACCAATCTGTACTTTCCCGTGCATTTCGGCCAGATGGGCCAGGTCATGCAGTACATGCCCAATATTTCCTTGATTCTGAATACGAAAGGGGCCGAATGGAGCGGAGTTGTCACCGACGAACGTCAGCAACCGCTTCCGGGCGCTATCGTGGAAATACAAGGCAAATCATGGAAAAAAGTGACCAATGCGCAGGGGAAGTATACCTTCGATTTTATACCGGCTGCGGACTACGTCCTCCTTGTTTCCAAAGCAGGTTACCTTCCGCAATCGAAAACCGGCACAATGGAAGAAAGCAAGCTGATTTTTGATTTTGCGCTGGAAAAATGCCCCGTATATCCGGTAAAAAATCTGGCGGTAACGCTTCATGCGCCGCAATGGAATCAAGTCAAATTGTCGTGGGAGCAACCGGACAGCGTAACTGCCGAAAATCAGGTCACTGGATACAAAGTGTATGTCAACCATTTGCCGGTAAGCAACGAACCGATTCAGTCGCGAACGTATGTCGATTCTGTTCCTCCGGGCCAATACCTCTACGAAGTCTCTGCTGTATGGAATTCCGACAGCGAATCGCCGGCTCTGGCTAAAGAAATCGAAATGACTCCGGAAACAATCGTCCGGGAATATCCTTTCAAGGAAGGATTTGAATCTGGCCAAATCCCAGCGTCGTGGGAAATCGCGGCTATACAAAACAACCGAGATTGGGAAATCGGGAAAGAAATAAACGACGAAGGAAAAACTTTCGTATCGCATAGCGGACAGTATTTTGCCTATCTGTTAGACGAAGACCACTATTCGACTACGACCCGCTTGATAACGCCTATGTTGGATTTACATGCCTTATCGAATCCGCATTTGAGTTTTTGGCATCTACAAGCGCAAACAGATTTTTTTGATTTGGACAGTTTAGCCGTTTTTTATAAAAATAATCCGGACGGAAAATGGAAATATCTGGCAGGATACGGCGGTAAAATCGAATCTTGGAAGAAAGAAACGATTCCACTGCCCGAAGCAAGTGGTACGTATTGGATTGCCTTCAAAGGAATTACCATGTGGGGGCATGGCTTGATGCTGGATGACGTCGAAATATACGATAAAAAAGGAGACGCAAGCGTAATCGCCAAACCTGTGCTGCAAGACAGGACAGAGGGTATCCGTACTTTCCCCAATCCGGTACAGAACCGTTTGACCATTTCGGGAGAAAACATCGAAAAGGTGGAGATTTACAATATTTTAGGGGGAAAAATTGATCTTGTCCCGTTTAACGGGAATAAACAGCAACAAATCGACATGCACTCCTACGAAACCGGAATATATCTGCTGAAAATTTATCTTTCGGATGGCAAATTTGCTACCAAACGAATTGTTGTGAAATAGCAATAAAATATGAATTCTTTGGGTTCAAGATTTGGCATTATTATTATTGACTTAATGCTAAATACGCATTCGAAAACGAAAAATAAATAAGTGAGCATAAGTAATTTCAATATTTTTTCGTGCCTTTTTATTATCCTTATTTTTGAAAGTTCCCTTAGCGCTTTGTAAATGTCTGCCAGTGATTGGTAGGATAACGTAGATGAAGGCAGATTTTTATATTTATCTGCGTTAATCCGTTTCCTCTGCATTTCAAACTAAATTATTTTTTGTTACTTTTGTCTGTATTTTAGGTAGTACAAATTATGAATGGGGGTCTTCCGAAATCCTTGCCCGATGATCCTTCTTTGGTGGAGAACGTCCGACGAGTTCCTGAGCGAGGGTTCGGGGGATGAATCGCAGAAGCAAAATATTCTCCATCCTTTTATATTTAAAAATTAAAAAACATAATTAGCTCCTTGAATTATTTATTATTCCTTAACAAAAACAATTGACATGGACAAAATAGTTGAATGTGTTCCAAATTTTAGCGAAGGACGCAATTTGGAAAAAGTGGATCGAATTGTAAGCGCTTTCCGCGCAAAAGAGAACGTCAAATTGTTGGATTACAGCAACGATAATGATCACAACCGAATGGTTGTAACGGTGATAGGCGAACCCGAAGCCGTGAAGAATGCGGTAATCGAAGCTGTAGGAATAGCCATTGAAGAAATTGATTTGACCCGACACAAAGGCCAACATCCCCGCATTGGAGCAACAGATGTCATTCCATTCATTCCAATTAAAGGGATGAGTATGGAAGAAACAGACGCTTTGGCGCAGGAAGTCGGGAAAGCGCTGGCCGAAAAATATCAATTGCCTATTTTTTTATACGAAAAATCGGCTTCAGCCGAACATCGTCGAAATCTGGCGGCCATACGGAAAGGCGAATTCGAAGGTTTGGTCGAGAAAATGAAACAACCGGAATGGAAACCCGATTTTGGTCCGGAAGAACGCCATCCGACGGCCGGAGCGACAGTCGTCGGCGTGCGTATGCCGCTCATTGCATTCAACGTGAATCTGCATACAAACCGGCTGGAAATAGCCGATAAAATAGCTAAGAAAGTACGCTTTTTGGGAGGCGGTTTGCGGTTTTGCAAGGCAATGGGCGTGGAATTAAAAGAGCAATCCCTGACTCAAGTATCCATGAATTTGACGGATTATACTAAAACGGCCATTTATCAGGTCGTAGAAATGGTTCGTTTCGAAGCGCAAAGGTATGGAGTCTCTCTTGCGGGATGCGAATTGATTGGTTTGGTTCCCTTGCAAGCAGTCGTCGACACAGCTTCTTATTATTTAGGATTGGAAAACTTTTCAGTGAAACAGATACTGGAATCTCATTTAACGGAAGAATGAGAAAAGCGGCTCTTGTATTTGCACTTCTTCGGCCTTAATCCAATTTCAACACCGCCAAAAAGGCTTTTTGCGGCACTTCCACATTACCGACCTGTTTCATCCGTTTTTTCCCTTCTTTCTGTTTTTCAAGCAGTTTGCGTTTCCGGCTGATATCTCCTCCGTAACATTTGGCCGTAACGTCTTTGCGGACAGCCTTAATCGTTTCGCGAGCGATAATTTTAGCGCCGATAGCCGCCTGCACTGCTACATCGAACTGCTGACGCGGAATCAATTCTTTCAATTTTTCGCACATCTTGCGTCCGAAACCGACGGCATTGTCCACATGAGTCAACGTCGACAAGGCGTCTACCTGTTCTCCGTTTAACAAAATGTCTAATTTAACCAATTTAGAAGGTCGGTAATCGTGCAAATGATAATCGAAAGAAGCATATCCTTTGGAAATACTTTTCAATTTGTCGTAAAAGTCAATTACGATTTCGCCCAATGGAAGGTCGTAAATAATTTCTACGCGGTCGCCAGAGATATAGTTTTGTTTTACCAAAACGCCTCTTTTTCCCAGACAAAGGCTCATAATCGGACCTATGAAAGTAGTGTTCGTGATGACCGACGCGCGGATAAACGGTTCTTCAATACGATCAATCAAAGTAGGCTCTGGAAGTCCGGCAGGGTTGTGCACTTCTTTGCAATTTCCCTGCTTGTCGTATACTTTGTACGAAACATTGGGAACGGTAGTAATCACATCCATATTGAATTCCCGATCCAAACGTTCCTGAATAATTTCCATGTGGAGAAGCCCCAGGAAGCCGCAACGAAATCCGAATCCCAAAGCTACGGACGATTCCGCTTGAAAAGTCAGGGAAGCGTCGTTCAATTGAAGTTTTTCGAGAGAAGAACGCAGATTTTCAAAATCTTCGCTTTCTATTGGGTAGAGGCCGGCAAAAACCATCGGCTTAACTTCTTCAAAACCTTCGATCGCACGATCGCAGGGACGTTTTACGTGAGTGATCGTATCTCCTACTTTCACCTCCTTCGATGCTTTGATACCCGAAATAATGTATCCTACATCTCCGCAACCGACTTCCTCGCGAGGCGACATTTCCAATTTCAGAATGCCCACTTCATCCGCTTCGTATTCTTTGCCGGTAGCTACAAATTTGACCCAATCGCCTTTTTTAATCGAACCGTTGACAATCTTGAAGTAGGCGATAATTCCTCGAAACGAATTGAATACCGAATCGAAAATCAGCGCTTGCAGAGGCGCGTCAGGGTCTCCCTTTGGCGCGGGAATGCGTTCGACGATGGCATCCAGCAGCGGGTAAACGCCTGCTCCGGTTTTGCCGCTGGCGCGGAGAATGTCCGAAGGATCGCAACCCAGCAATTCCACCATCTGATCTTCCACTTCTTCCGGCATAGCGTTAGGCAAATCGATCTTATTCAATACCGGAATGATTTCCAAATCGTTTTCCAACGCCATATACAAGTTCGAAATAGTTTGAGCTTGAATTCCTTGCGTAGCGTCTACAATGAGTAAGGCTCCTTCGCAAGCCGCAATGGAACGCGACACTTCATACGAAAAATCCACATGTCCCGGAGTATCAATCAGATTGAGCGTATATTCTTCTCCTCTGCAAGTATATTTCATTTGGATGGCATGGCTTTTAATGGTAATTCCTCGTTCTCTTTCCAAATCCATATCGTCCAGCACTTGCGCTTGCATGGCTTTGGGTTCAATGGTTTGAGTATATTCTAATAAACGGTCGGCCAAGGTGCTTTTACCATGATCTATATGAGCGATGATGCAAAAATTCCGGATATGTTTCATTTCATTTTTCATTGTTCGGCAAAGATACGGAATTCTCAGACAACAAACAAAAAGGCCCTCTTCACAGGGGCCTTTTATTTTTTAGTTTTAATAGGCATTAGTCTTTTAAGGCAAAAAGATTGTTTTAGGTTATCGGCTACAAAGATGTAGGTTTTTTTAATATCCACCAAAAAAAAAAAGATATTCTATAACATATTTTTAAGGTTTTTGAGATTTATTCCGATAAGCGTAAATTTTAAAAAAGAATACTTGAAAAAGAGGATTTTGAGTGGAAAGCCAAAATGAACAGGTTGAGGGAATTAGTTATCGACAGATTTCTATATATTTTTTCAGAGAATCTAATTATAGTGACGTTCTACAAAATATTCCGCTATAATTAATTAATAGCCAAATTATTATATTATTTTTGATTGAATGCTTTATTATGGCATTTAGTATCATAAAAAAACATTACATTTTGATTATCAACCACATAGATTAATACTGTAAATTATTAGTTTATAGCAGATTAAACGAACATGCTTTTTAAAACGCCAAAAAAAAATTTATCCTTTCGTTCAAATACGGCGACAAATGGAATTGATAAGGGATATTGCGCCTTTTTCATCCCGCATATTTGTAAATCAGAAAATTTTCATGTAAGTTTGCATGAATTCAGAAATAATGTAAACAAAACAGAATGGAAGAAATCGTTTTCTCTCAGTATACCGTTGATTTTGCACGTGCTGCATTAGACTATTGTATTTTTGTAGAAAAAGCAAAAAACGTCAATAAAAAAGCGTTTGTTGAGAATATGACGAAAATCTTACCTTTGCTGTATCTTAAAGTATCCATTCTTCCTGAAATTCAAGAAAACTACGATTCGGATTTAGAATCGAAAGTGAGTGAAGATTTTTATGCGCAAGTGGAAAGCAATATCAGCGATTTGCTGGGCGAAGACAATGTATATTTGGAAACTTTTCATCCGGATATTCAGTTGAGCGATTCGCCTGTCGCAGCAAAAATTTCGGAAGACTTGGCCGATATTTATCAGGATTTGGGTAATTTTATAGCCGTTTTCAAAAATGGCCAAAAAGAAACCATGAACGATTCTTTATTGTTATGTGTTGAAGACTTTAAAAAATACTGGGGGCAACGCTTAGTGAATGCTCTCAAAGCTTTGCATGACATAAAATATAAATCAACAATCGAAAAGGATTAAATTAATACGTTTTGGGAAAATCAATCACAAAAGAAGAAATAGCACAATTTACTATTGAAGAATTTAACGGTCGGATATTCGAAATACAAACTTTGGAAGAAACAGAGGAAGCCGTAGAATATTTATCCAAATTCAAGTTCATTGGATTTGATACGGAAACTCGTCCTTCTTACCGGAAAGGAAAACTGAATAGAGTCGCTCTTCTTCAATTGGCTACGGATGATGTGTGTTTCCTTTTTCGTTTAAATATAATCGGACTTCCTCCTGTAGTAATACAACTGTTGTCCGATCCAAAAATACAGAAAATCGGACTGTCGTTGAACGACGACTTCCGTTCGTTGAGTCGGCGAATGCGATTTACACCGAACAATTTTGTTGATTTGCAAAAAATAGTAGCCTATCACAACATTGAAGATATCGGTTTGCAAAAAATATATGCGCTCCTTTTTCATAAAAGAATTTCTAAAAATCAAAGGCTAACCAATTGGGAGGCTGAAAAACTCACCGAACCCCAAAAAAAATATGCAGCTTTGGATGCATGGGCTTGCCTGAAAATATACGAAAAATTATGTCTCGTAAAAAACTCTATTTAAATTCCGGAAAAGAGGAATCTCTTAAACGTTATCATCCATGGGTGTTTTCAGGAGCCGTCAGTCATTCCGATGGAGTTATTGAAGAAGGAGATATTGCAGAAATTTACGATGCAAAAAAAAATTTCTTAGCGGTAGGACATTGTCAGATCGGTTCGATCGCCGTCCGGATACTAAGCTTTGAAAATGAAGCTATTAACAAGGAATTTTGGAAAAAGCGATTCGAATCTGCCTATCAATTGCGGAAACAACTGGGTTTGGTCGAAAATCCCCGCAACAATGCGTATCGTTTAGTACATGGCGAAGGCGATTTATTATCCGGATTGATTGTAGATATTTACGCCGATACGGCTGTCATGCAGGCACATTCTCCCGGCATGCACTTGGCCAGAATCGAATTGGCCGAAGCATTGAAAGAAACGCTGGGCGATTCAATCCATAATATATACTACAAATCGGAGATGACTCTGCCTTTCAAAGCGGATTTGGATGCCGAAAACGGCTATTTGCTGGGGGATCGCAGTTCGTTGGACATTCTTGAAAACGGACTGAAATTCCGTGTAGATTGGATCAAAGGACAAAAAACCGGATTTTTCGTCGATCAACGCGAAAACCGTCGTTTGTTGGAACAATATGCAAAAGGAAGAAACGTATTGAACCTGTTTTGTTACACCGGAGGATTTTCCTGTTATGCCCTGCGAGGAGAAGCCAAACAGGTACATTCGGTCGACAGTTCGGCCAAAGCCATAGTGCTGACCAACGAAAACATAGCCTTGAATTTTCCGGATGATAACCGCCACCAATCCTTTGTGGAAGATGCATTTAAATACTTAGGAAAAATGGACGAATCGTATGATTTGATTATTTTGGATCCGCCTGCTTTTGCCAAACACCGAAATGTATTAAGGAATGCGCTGCAAGGATACCGGAAATTGAATGCCACAGCTTTCGAAAAAATTCAATCAGGTGGAATTATCTTCACATTCTCTTGTTCTCAAGTAGTTTCCAAAAACGATTTTCGATTGGCCGTGTTCAGTGCGGCGGCGCAATCGGGGAGAAAGGTCAGAATCTTGCATCAATTGGTTCAACCGGCCGATCATCCCATCAATATTTATCATCCGGAAGGAGAATACCTGAAGGGACTAATTCTGTGGGTCGAATAAAAGATAACGTAATTTTCTACTAAAATGTTTGCACAAAGGAAAAAAAACTTTACCTTTGCAAGCAGAATATACAAAAAAGTGATAATTAATAATTTACAAGGTTTAGTGTTGAGCAACATTTCTCTAATCGTCGCCAAGAGATAAGAGAAAGGTTGGGCATTATATAAATCAATTCAATAAATAGAACCTTTCTCTTTTAGGGAAAGGTTTTTTTGTATGAAATGAGCATGCTGTTTTATAGACATTCCTTAAAAAAATAAATGATGTACAGATGAAAATTCAATTACGCAGTCATGCCAGCACGCACGGACGCAAGATGGCAGGCGCACGCGCCCTTTGGAAAGCCAACGGAATGAAGGAGGAACAAAAAGGACAACCGATCATTGCCGTAGTCAACTCATTTTCGCAATTTGTTCCCGGACATGTTCACCTGCATGAAATCGGACAATTTGTTAAAGCAGAAATAGAAAAATGGGATTGTTTTGCCGCCGAATTCAATACCATTGCTATCGACGACGGCATTGCCATGGGACACGACGGAATGTTGTATTCGCTACCCTCTCGCGATTTGATTGCCGATAGCGTAGAATACATGATACAAGCGCACCAAGTCGATGCTATGGTCTGCATCAGTAATTGCGATAAGATTACGCCGGGAATGTTGATGGCCGCTGTACGGTTGAATATTCCGACGGTTTTTGTGTCGGGCGGGCCGATGGAAGCCGGACGCTTGGACGGCGAAGGATTGGATTTGATTGATGCGATGGTGCAAAGCGCCGACGAATCCGTTTCGGACGAACAAGTTCAAAGGATTGAGCAACAGGCTTGTCCCACTTGCGGTTCTTGTTCTGGGATGTTTACCGCGAATTCCATGAACTGTCTGAACGAAGCCATCGGACTTGCTTTGCCCGGTAATGGAACTTTAGTTGCTACACATGCCAATCGAAAGAAAATGTTTGCCGAAGCGGCGCGGTTGATAGTAGAAAATACGATTCAATATTACCGAGACGGAAATGAAAACGTTTTGCCGAAAAGTATTGCTACGCGAAAGGCTTTTCTCAACGCCATGACATTGGATATTGCCATGGGCGGCTCTACGAATACCGTCTTGCATCTTTTGGCCATTGCTCAAGAAGCAGGAGTCAATTTCACGATGAAAGATATAGACGAACTTTCCCGCAAGACGCCTTGTTTGTGCAAAGTAGCCCCCAATACCCGTTCCTATTATGTTCAGGATGTCCACAAAGCGGGAGGCGTTTTGGGAATTCTCGACGAATTGGACAAGGCCGGCTTAATTGATTCTTCCGTTCGACGAGTTGACAACAAAACGCTGAAAGAAGCAATCGTCGAATACCGCATTAGCGGCGATTCCATGACGTTGCAAGCAGAACACCTCTATTTGTCGGCTCCGGGTAACCGGTTCAATTTGATACTGGGTTCTCAAGATAATTTTTACCTTTTGGAAGAATTGGATGTCGACCGGACAAACGGTTGCATTCGCGATATTGCGCATGCCTACAGCAAAGACGGCGGATTAGCGGTATTGAAAGGCAACATAGCTCTTGACGGATGCGTCGTGAAAACCGCTGGAGTGGACGAGAGTATTCTGAAGTTTTCCGGCCCCGCTAAGGTGTTTAATTCGCAAGAAGCTGCCTGCGAAGGGATTTTAGGAGGAAAAATTGTTGCCGGCGACGTAGTTGTCATTGCATACGAAGGGCCTAAAGGCGGTCCGGGAATGCAAGAAATGTTGTATCCGACTTCATACATCAAATCGCGTCATCTGGGAAAAGAATGCGCGTTAATCACCGACGGGCGGTTTTCGGGAGGAACGTCGGGTTTGTCTATCGGACATATCTCGCCTGAAGCGGCAGCCGGCGGAAACATCGGTTTGGTGCGCGACGGCGATATCATCGAAATCGACATCCCCTCTCGTAAAATAAACATCCTTCTGAACAACAAAGAACTGACCGACCGCCGGTTGGCCGAAGAAGCTCGCGGGAAAAACGCATGGACGCCGAAGGGACGGAATAGGAAGGTATCCAAGGCTTTGCAAGCATACGCGCGTTTGGTTAGTTCGGCCGATAAAGGAGCCGTTCGAGTGATTGAGTAGGAATGATTTATATAGACGAGTAATTGAGCATAAATCGAAAGAAATACCCGGATTGACAAAAAAATATAATTGTGACAAGTTGGTTTTTTATGAAGAATACAGTAATATTGAAGAAGCAATAGCAAGAGAAAAACAATTAAAAAGTTGGGAAAGAGAATGGAAAAATATATCAGTCGAAAAAATAAATCCTACACAAGAGGATTTATCATTAAAGTGGGATTATAAAGATGGAAATTGTTAACGATAATCGGGGGATGGCGGATCAAGCCCGCCATGACAATAATGGCTCCCGCGTCAAGTGCGGAAGGGTAGTTTCCATGACCGGGTCGCAAGCGCTTATCGAATCGCTTCTCCACAAAGGAGTGGATACCATTTTCGGGTATCCGGGGGGGCAAGCCATTCCTATTTACGACACATTGTATGACTACAAAGACCAGTTGAATCATATTTTGGTGCGTCACGAGCAAGGCGCTACCCATGCGGCTCAAGGTTATGCCCGCGTATCGGGAAAAGTAGGCGTGGCATTGGTAACTTCCGGCCCCGGCGTTGCCAATACGATTACTGGCATTGCCGACGCTATGATGGACAGCACACCGATTGTAGTCATTGCCGGACAGGTACCCGCTTCCTTATTGGGAACAGACGCTTTTCAGGAAGTGGATGTAATTGGCGTTACGCAACCCATTACCAAATGGGCGTATCAAGTGCGGAATGCCGATGAAATTGCATGGGCTGTTGCCCGCGCTTTCTATATCGCATCAACCGGCCGGCCGGGGCCGGTGGTATTGGATATAGCCAAGAATGCACAAGTAGGAGAAACCCAATATCAACCGGTTACAATCAATCATATTCGTTCGTATATTCCGCTTCCCGATATCGACCCGGAAAAAATTGCCGAAGCGGCTCAATTGATCAACGCTTCAAAAAAGCCTTTGGCCTTAGTAGGACAAGGCGTTATTTTGGGAAATGCCGAAAAAGAATTACTGGATTTTCTGCGGAAAGCCGATATTCCGGCTGCATCAACTATTCTGGGTCTGTCCGCATTGCCTTCCGACGAACCTTTGAATGTGGGGATGCTGGGAATGCATGGCAATATTGCTCCCAATCTGAAAACCAACGAATGCGATGTTCTGATTGCTATTGGGATGCGTTTCGACGATCGAGTGACGGGCGATTTGGCTACGTATGCCAAACAAGCAAAAATCATCCATTTGGATATTGACTTTGCAGAAATCAATAAAAATGTCAAGGTGGATGTTCCAGTCTTGGGCGATGCAAAGGACACTTTGGCCGCGTTAACCCAGCTGTTGAAAGAAAATAAGCACACCGAATGGAGGGAAGAATTCAAATCGCATTGGGAAAGAGAAATACAAGCGGTTATCAACAAAGAGATTCATCCAAAATCAGGACCTCTAAATATGGGCGAAATAGTGAATAAAGTTTCCGAAGCAACCGGACATCAGGCTGTTTTGGTAACCGATGTAGGACAAAACCAGATGATCGGCGTTCGTTATTTCAAATACACTCAAACGAGAAGCGTGGTAACTTCGGGTGGATTGGGAACCATGGGATTTGGACTACCCGCGGCTATCGGAGCAAAGTTCGGCGCTCCCGACCGTACCGTTTGCCTGTTTGTCGGCGACGGCGGTTTGCAAATGACCATCCAGGAATTAGGAACGATTATGCAATCGAATGTCGATCTAAAAATCATACTGCTAAACAACGAATATTTGGGAATGGTACGCCAATGGCAGGAGTTGTTTTACGAGGAACGTTATTCCGAAACAACAATGAAAAATCCGAATTTTATTCGGATTGCAGAAGCCTACAACATACCCGGACGTTCGGTAACGAAACGCGAAGAATTGGACGAAGCCATTCAAGAAATGCTGGCGGCGAAGGGCGCTTATCTATTAGAAGCCAAAGTAGTTCCAAAAGGCATGGTGTATCCGATGGTTCCTGCCGGCGCTTGCATTACGAATATTTTACTGGGGAATGAATGAAATAGAAATTTTTTATATCTCATCAAGAAATGATAACTTTGTAGAAAGATTGAAAATTTCAAAAAAATGATATCAGAAAATTTATTAACGATAAAAGAAGCTAGCAAATGGGCAACAAGAAACTAATAACTTATAACAATGAATGATAACATTATCTTTCAAATTACAATCGAAGATTTGCAGAATGAAGCAATGGAAAGAATTAACAGAAAATTAAATGAGGATGAAATAACCATTGCTAAAAAAGGTATTGAATGGGGAATTGTTAATTTTGCACTTGATATTACATACAACACGATTTTCACAGAAATGATTTAATATGAATAAAATAAAAGAATGTAGTCCATCCGATTTATTGGCTGATCAATTTCTTGAGAAAGCGCAAGTATTTAATAATAATATTGAAGTGATAAAAGTACTGAAATCCAGAACATATAATAGTGAAGAAGTAAATGTTTTAGTCCGTGCTTCTTCGGATGGAAACAGACGACATTTTAATGTATACTTATAAATTTAAAATAATGATAATCAATTGAATAAATATAAATATTAAAACTTATCAGTAAATAATAATGACGTTTATTATATATAATTTCCAATGATTCTAAAAAAGCACAAGCAGGCTTTAACTTCTTTGTGTGAAAATTCAAATCATTATAGATTTGTTGTCAATGAAAATTTTGGTGAATGGCAAAAATGTTAGCATGAAGATATCTATACTTTGATGTTGTCAAACCCTGATTTCCGTAAAAAAAAATTGCGGGTAAAAAATCAAGAAGTAAATCAACTTGAGCTCGAGTTGCTATTGAGTGATGAAAAAATCAAAGAAGTCTATATATGCTCAGAAAAGATTATTGGCAGAAATGACTATTGATAGTTTAGAAATGCCGGAGATTGATGAATATTTTGGAAAATTTAATAGGTAATAATTATATGGAAGAAAGAACTTTATACACCATCACCATATTCTCGGAAAATACCGTTGGCTTGTTGAACCAAGTGACGATTATTTTTACTCGACGAAGATTGAATATTGAAACGCTCTCGGTTTCGCCATCCGCAATTGAGGGCATTCACAAATTTACGATCACGACTTTTACCGATAGAGAAACGATTGACAAGGTTGTCAAACAAATCGACAAACGCGTGGATATCATAAAGGCTTATTACAATACCGACGAAGACTTGGTTTTCGAGGAAATAGCGCTGTACAAAATATCTACTCCCAAGTTATTGTCTTTGGGTTCGATAGAAGATATTGTTCGGCGATACAATACCCGTATTCTGGACATGACCGAGATTTGGACTGTTTTGGAAAAAACAGGACATTACGACGAAACACAAGCCTTGTTCAACGAATTGAGCGCGAAAACAGGCGTATTGCAATTCATCCGTTCTGGACGCATTGCCATCACCAAATCCAAAGTGGAACGCTTGAGCGATATGCTGGCGGCTATGGAAGAAAAACTAAATAGAGCGCCAATGCTTAATTTCTAATTTTCATGACATTGCCCAAAGTAGGTTCGTTTCAGTTTTATGTAGAATCGTATGTGTGTGATTTTACAGAAAAAGCAACGCTCACGGTGATCTGCAATTTTATTTTGGATGCAGCTTCTATTCATGCCCAACAGCGCGGATTCGGCTATGAGCAAATTTCGAAAGCCAAAGCCGCCTGGGTTTTATCGAGGCTGTCCATTGAAATGTATGAATATCCATGCCACAATCAGCATTTAACTGTTGAAACATGGGTAGAAAATGTGAGCCGCTTTTTCACTCAGCGTTGTTTTCGTTTCATCAGCCCAAATGAAAAAGTCTTGGGTTATGCGCGTACCATCTGGGCTGCTATTGATATTGCAACCCGCCGCCCCATTGACATTCCGGCATGGCGTCCTGATTTATTGGAATATCTCTACGCAGAAAAAGAATGTCCGATAGACAAAATGAATAAAATACCGGAAGTAGAAAACGAAGAACCAACAATAGGTTATACGGTACGTTACAGCGATATGGACATCAATAAGCACATGAATAGCGTAAAATACATCGAACATATTATCAATGTATTTGATCTGAATATGTTCAAAGAAAAATTTATTCAGAAATTGGAGATTGTCTATTTGGCGGAAGGAAATTTTGGCGACAAACTGAAGTTATATAAACGGGAAATATCGCCGGATGAATATTTGATCGACACGAAAAAAGGCAAAGAATCCATTTGCAGAAGCCGGATCATTTGGAAATAACAAAAAAACATATATTAACTTACAAAAAAAACAAAAATTATGGCAGTAATGAATTTTGGCGGAGTCGATGAACAAGTCGTTACACGCGAAGAATTTCCACTGGAAAAAGCAAAAGAGTTTTTGAAGAACGAAACCATTGCCGTGATTGGTTATGGGGTACAAGGACCGGGGCAATCGCTGAATTTGCGGGACAATGGCTTCAATGTGATTGTCGGCCAACGCAAAGGGGGCAAAACATGGGAAAAAGCCATCGCCGACGGTTGGATCCCGGGCAAAACGCTTTTTGAAATAGAAGAAGCGGCAGAGAAAGGAACTATTATCCAATATTTGCTGTCCGATGCTGCGCAAATAGCAGTATGGCCTCGTATCAAACCTTATCTGACTGCAGGAAAAGCCTTGTATTTTTCTCACGGTTTTGGAATTACTTACAAAGATCGGACTGGGATTGTTCCTCCGGCTGATATAGACGTGATTTTAATAGCCCCCAAAGGTTCGGGTACTTCTTTGCGCCGGATGTTTTTGGAAGGGCGAGGCTTGAATTCGAGTTTTGCCGTTTTTCAGGACGCTACCGGCAAAGCGCGTGAACGAGTAATTGCTTTGGGTATCGGAGTGGGTTCGGGTTATTTATTCGAAACCGATTTCAAGCGCGAAGTATATTCCGATTTAACGGGCGAACGCGGAACGTTGATGGGCGCTATTCAAGGGATACTTTTGGCTCAGTATGAAGTGTTGCGCGAAAACGGACATTCTCCATCGGAGGCATTCAACGAAACGGTGGAAGAATTGACGCAATCGCTGATGCCTTTATTCGCAGAACGGGGAATGGATTGGATGTATGCCAATTGTTCGACTACCGCCCAGCGAGGCGCATTGGATTGGATGGGAGCATTTCACGATGCTACCAAGCCGGTTTTTGAAAAAATTTATCGCGAAGTGGCTAACGGAAACGAAGCTCAACGTTCGATCGATACCAATTCCAAACCCGATTACCGCGAAGGTTTAGAACTCGAACTGAAAGCTTTACGCGAAAGCGAAATGTGGCGGACAGGAGCTGTTGTCCGCAAGTTGCGGCCCGAAAATAACTAATAAACGTTTCCTGGCGGACTACAGGGTCTGCCAGGAATTGGATTCCCCTTTTTCAGAATACCATATTCGGATTCAGAATATACATCCCGCGTTGTACGCGCACGAAAGCTTCTTTGCAATAAGGCGAATCTTTTTCTATTTCGTTGAGCGCTAAGATACTGTTGATATAAGTCCGTTTTTTGCGGTAGGAAGGCAAGATTTCATCGGGAATAAATTCGGCCCAAGCGGTTAATTCGTCCATTGTAAAAACAGGGCGTCCATCCCGTATTTCATCTTGACTGTTCAAGCGATGCCGAGTGGCGGGTGCATTGCGCATCAGCATAATCAAGAAGAACAACATGCTATGGAAACCTACTCGAAACTGCCGTTTCCCCTGTTCGTACACTAAGGCGGGCGGACACACTTTTTCCCAGCATTGTATCAGTGTCCGTTCGTCGGCAGATTGCGCTTGCTTTTGCTTGCTTTTCTTATTTTTCAGATAACTATCGAGCAAATAATCGGCCGCTAAACGTTTGGATTTGTCTAAAAGAGTGATGGAAGCTCCTTGTGTCAATAAATTAAGAGCTATTTCTACCTGCCCGTGGTGCAGTGCGATCATCAAGCCGGAAACATTGTCGTCGTTGGCAAAGTCTACTCCATATTTCTGGATAGTCGTTTGGATCTTCGATTTATTGCCTAAGCGCAGATTTTTCTCATATTCCTTGCGATCGGTACGCAATTCCTTCATATACAGAATAGCACGCTGAAATTGCAACCGAGCTAAAGCGTCTGCCCAATCGTAGCGGCGGTGATGGATAGCGTATTGAAACAGTTGTTTGCGCTCCCGTTTCACTTCGGCTTCTTTCAATGCGGGGTTGAGCGCTCGCTCGCGAACGATCTCCAATTGTTCTGGGCTAAGATATTCATAACCGAGGTATTTAGCGCGTATTTGCTCCGCTTGCTCCTGTTTGCCCTGTTCTTCGAGACGGCGGGCTTCGTCGAGCCATTCCTCTTTCGACGATTTGGCTTCGCGAACCTGTATCTCAGCCTTGTTTTCCTGCATTTGCAAAAGCTTCAGCATAGGATGGTTGGCGAGCCGCTCGAAGATGTAAATGTTTTTGATAGCGCGCGTGATGGCCACATAGAAGGAGTTGATGTAAAATTTGTAGATTTCGGCATCCTTATCGTGCTTATCGCCGGAGCGGTTGTAGCGCAACTCTTCCTGCTGGAGGTCTTCGGCGCTTACTCCTGAGGTGATTTCGCGATACTCTGCTTCGTGAGAAGAGATGAAATCGGCGAGTATCACATTTTCATATTCCAAACCTTTGGCTTCGTGAATACTGAATATCAGCGGCGTTTTGAAGAAGCGGGCGGCTTGCGCCTTTTGCGCGTTGGAAGGAACAATAACGGCGTATTTGGCGCTGTCTTGCGTACGGCGATTCAACTCTTGCTTTTTTTTGTCATCGTTGCCGTAAAGCAAAACTTCGCCTTTTTCATGACTCACGGTATCTACCAAGTAGTTGCTTTCGCGGTCGATAGAGCCGAAACGAGCATTTTTGATTTTCAGCAAATTGTTGCTCAATTCTACTACATTCAAACTGTTGCGGTAGTTTGTACGCAAAATTTTAATCGGATTGCCTTTCTCTTTGGCATCGCCTGAATGGTAGAAATAAGTTTTTATTTTACTCCACGAAAAAAAATTGGGATGGACGATCTGGTTGCTATCGCCGGTGAGAATAAAGTGCGTGGATTTTTTCAGCGAAGCAAGAGCGCATTTCAGCTGGATATTGGTCATGTCCTGCACTTCATCAATCATCACATAATCATAACAAGGTTTTACCTTTTGCAAATAGTCAAAGCAAAGGATATTCCCATCGTATAGATTTTCCTCGCCCAACCATTCAAGGTATTTGGTAAAGATAGGATAGAGGCGTTCCCTTTCGGGAAGCGAAAATATGGATTGTTTAACGCCCAACCCCAAATATTCTTCTTGCGATAGCCAGGCCGTATGAATGGGAGAACCGGTAATAACGCCTTTAAATTCTTCATAGACACGATACGGCTCATTGATTTTCACCACATGCTGGTAGCGCGAGTACCAACGTTCGAAAATGTTGAAATCGACTTCGCGCCCGTCAGGTTTTTGCCACAAAGCAAGATAATCGCGGAAAGAGAGAAAGTCGGCATCTTGCATTTCATTATCGTATCCGTAGGAATAATAGAGATTGGATGCGTTATCAACCAAATACTTCGACAAAGAAAGATAGGCTACGTTACCCGGCAATTCTTTGAGCTTTTCCAGTACAAGCGCCGTCTTACCACTTCCCGCAGAACCCACAATAATGAGCGGCGGATGCAACGTATAGACCGATTGCTGAAACTGATCGAAAGAAATAAACTTGTTGAGCGTATGGATAGCCTTATTTTCGGGATGAATATAAGGCAATTCGATCGTCGTTTTTTCTATCTCTTTATCAGTCGATTCAATACGCATGAGACGGTCTTCCTCCACGGGCGCGCCTCCCCGCAAAAAGCGGCTGCGAGCATAATTGTGATCTTTAATCACTTCGAGCAAAAGAAGATATTTATGTTGCTGGCAAGTAACAAAATTAAATAAGAGACGATCTCGAATATCCAACCTGGCTCGATAAAAATTCGTACCCGTCATTTTGCGAACATCCGCGCTTTTGAAATCGCCCGCCTGCAGTTGCTTCAAAGTCTTGGGAAAAGTCTTTTCAACCGACTGAATGTCTAAATCACTATGATATAATATATCAAACACTCTTCAATAATTATATAACAATTTTTCATTTTGGAGCACGACGCTTGCGCCTCCAAAAAGCGATACAAAAATAAGGCCAAGTTTTCATTTTTCCAACTACCTCGATTTGTTTTATTTTTTGTCAATGGAGAAAATAGGCCAGATATCTTCCGCATGCTCCAGCTTACCCCTCAGCCTGCAGATGAGCATTCGGTGAAAATAGCGGGTCAAGCGCACCCGAACAGAATCCACAATTAGCAATTTTTCTCATTTTTCTGTTAGTTTTAAAGAAATTTATAGAAGACTGTCTATAGGCTATATAAGCGCATACACAGGGGCTATGTAACAACAAACAAAAAACACGATACATTTTGAACAAATCAAGTAACGCATAAAAAGCCGATTGTCTGTAAATATTTCCTATCTTTGTAAGATGCAAAAGGGGCATAAAATATTTTTTGCAGCTTTTGAAGTGGTATTTGTAACTTTATTAAAAAAAGGTATTTTTATGAAAAAAATCAAATTTTTTATTTTATTCCTTTGGATTCCTTTTTGTCTATCAGCTCAAGACTTATCTGTGTCTGGTACGGTGAAAGATAAAAACGGCGATGCGCTGATTGGCGTGAGCATTGTAGAAAAAGGGACTACAAATGGGACGGTCACCGATATAGACGGTGAATACTCTTTGAAAGTGTCGAGTAACGCGACACTTGAATTTTCGTATATAGGCTTTACTACCCAATCGATCCCCGTTCAGGGACGAAGCCGGCTTATTGTGGTTATGGAAGAAGACACCAAAGCTCTGAGTGAAGTGGTGGTAATCGGGTACGGTACTCAACGGAGAGAAGCCGTAACCGGATCGGTAGCTTCCATACAGGGTAACGTGTTGCGCGATATACCTGCCGGTAATGTTACCAACGCTTTGCAAGGACGTTTACCCGGCGTGGTGATGACGCAAACCAACTCGCAGCCCGGACAGAACATGCAGATTCGTATCCGCGGTACCCGTTCATTAAATGCTACCAACGATCCGCTGGTAGTATTAGACGGTATTCCTTTTGCAGGCAATATCGGCGACATCAACCCGAGCGACATTAAAGCCATTGACATCCTGAAAGATGCGTCCGCTACCGCGATTTACGGTTCGAGGGGTGCAAACGGCGTCATTATGGTAACCACCTATAAAGGAAATCTCGGACAACAAGCGCGCGTCTCCTACGACGGCTATTACGGCGTGGTTACGTTGTTTCACCGATATCCCATGATGACCGGAGACCAGTTATACCGATTAAGAGGAGTCGCCGCTAAATACACGATGACGGATGAAAACGGGAATCTTGTACCTGCATTGGGTCGAGATGAACAGCTGGGACAAAATAGCGATTGGCAAGACTTCCTGTATAAAAAAGAAGGAATGACCACGAATCATCACATCAATGTAACGGGTGGAACCGACAAGGCTTCGTATAATTTCGGCGCAGGATATTTCAAACAAACATCCCTTCTACCGGAGCAGGATTACAGCCGTTTTAACCTGAACTCTAGTCTCGACCAGCAAATCGGCCAATACATCAAAGTAGGTTTTACCACCAATACGAACTATGCCCTGACCAACGGACAAAACCTGAGTTTGGTTCAGGATTTATTATTGTCTCCGTTAATTAATCCTTACAACGAGGACGGCAGTTGGAAAAACTTAGGCTCCGACCCTATAAACGCCAATCAATGGCTTTATTCCAGAAAGACTTCGGAATCCTTTGGCGATAGGTATGCCGATAACCAAAAAACGTTCGGGACTTATAACTCCATCTATGGCGAAGTGAAAATACCCGGCGTGGAAGGTTTGAGTTACCGCATCAATATCGGCTTAAATTATTGGACGCTTAACAGAGGACAATACCGCGGCGTCGGCGTTTTTGCCAGCGGTCTATCTACCGCATCTGTGCAACAGCAAAACAATACGAACTGGGCGGTAGAAAATATCTTGACATACGACAAGTATTTTGATAAACATCACATTAATTTAACCGGCTTGTATTCGGGAGAGCAAACGCAATCCACTCAAACGTATGTTTCTGCCACCAATGTGCTTGCAGACTTTTTCCAGTATTACAATTTGGGGCAAGTGGAAAATTCCGGAACTGATATTGTGGTTAACCCGAGTAATTCAAACGGGCAGGGTCAGTATTTAAACAAGTTTGGTCTGATATCGTGGATGGGACGCGCCATGTATGATTACGACAGCCGCTATATGCTGTCGGTTGCAATGCGTGGGGACGGCTCTTCGCGTTTAGCGCCCGGACATCAATGGCATGTCTATCCCGCTATTTCCGCCGGCTGGAATATATCCCGCGAAGCATTTATGGACGATGTGCAGGGGGTGAATAATCTGAAATTACGCTTAGGGTGGGGACAAACGTCCAACCAAGCCATAGATCCGTATCAAACGCTTGGACAACTTTCATCGCAACCGTATAATTTTGGTGCGACCACTGCTACCGGGTATTATGTTAGCCTGGCGCCGAATCCTGATTTGGGTTGGGAATATTCCAAAACATGGAACTTCGGGATTGATTTCGGATTTCTCAAGAATCGTTTAACCGGTTCGATTGATTATTATGCGGTAAAAACAACCGACCTTCTTTACAAGATATCCTTACCTCGAACTTCGGGAGTAGATCAACAAACGGCCAACGTGGGCAGTTCGCAAAACAAAGGTCTTGAGATTGCTTTGAACGGAACGATTTTTGACAATCCGGACGGTTGGTCTTGGGATATCGGCGTCAACTTTGCGGCCAATAAAAATAAGATTACCAGCATTGGAGGGGGTAGACTTTATGATATCACGAATTTCTTTTTTGTAGGTCAGCCGATTAACGTCATTTACGATTATAAAAAAATAGGGATTTGGCAGCAAAACGACCCGTATTTGAATATTTTGGAACCGGGCGGAAATCCGGGTATGATTAAAGTATTGTATACTGGCGACTACAATCCGAACGGTACTCCCGTCAGACAAATCGGTACCTCCGGCGTTTACGGCAACGGGACCGACGATAGACAAGTCATGGGAGTGGATCCTTCCTGGCAAGGCGGTTTCAATACGCGCGTGGCTTATAAAAATGTGGACTTGACGGTACTGGGCACTTTTCAGCACGGCGGTTTGTTGATTAGCAGTCTTTACAACTCTGCCGGCTATTTGAATAATTTAACTGGACAACGCGGGAATGTTGACGTTGATTATTGGACTCCGACCCATACTTCCGGTACCTACCCATTGCCAGGGGGTGCGCCAACAGGCGATGGTCCTAAATATGGTTCTACCCTGGGTTATTTTGACGCCTCTTATTTGAAAGTAAGCAACATTACATTGGGATATAATTTTAACCAAACTCAATGGATGAAATATTTGGGCGTAGATCGGGCACGCGTATATTTTACGGTACAAAACGCTTTTGTGCTCTTTTCGCCTTATAACAACCAGTCAGGTCAAGATCCCGTAACGAATTCTACGAACGCGAACACGAATGGCAGCAACCCATTCGTTGCAACAACCAATACAACGAATATTGGTAGAACAGTGCTGCCCATGGTGGGCGCCAACACGCCGTCAACGCGTACTTACCTTTTAGGACTAAATGTATCGTTTTAACACATTGTTTATTTAAAATAAATTAAATTGTATGAAGAATATAAAAAATAAAATAGCAATAACGGGACTTGTCCTGATGTCTTTATATATGGGAGCTTGTTCCGACAGTTTATTGGAGGAACACCCGCGCTCATCCTTTACGGCGGACTATTTTAAAACGCCGGAAGGAGTTGCATCCGGCTTAACGGCGTTGTATCAGAATTTACGCCAAGAGTATGGCGGTTACTATTTGTCGGCTTGCGAAAACAGCACGGATGAATATACCTACGGCAACAGCGCCGATAATAATCAATGGGATATTGACATGACGCCGGGCAGAGGCGCAGGCATCACTTCCTCTACTTGTCGCTCGGATGTATTATGGAATGCGATGTTTGCCAATATCAATACGGCAAATGGCATTATTCAATACGGCGACGCGGAATCTAACGCTTCCCTGATAGCGGAAGCCAATTTTTTCCGCGCTTTCGACTATTTCATGCTGGTACAAACCTTCGGCGGCGTGCCGCTGGACTTCGGCTCTGGCGAATTGCAGTTTAACACCAGCGCCGCAACTACTTCCGTGCGTAATACCGTGCCGTATGTGTATACCAAAGCAATATTTCCCGATTTGTTGAAAGCAATAGATAATTTGCCCGAAACGGGACGATATGTCTCCGGAAATATGAATGCCGGTTCCACAGCGACTAAAACTTTGGCTCGTCTGTATTTAGCCAAAGCCTACTTGACGTATGCATGGTGGTTGGAAAATCCGAACAACATCTCTACTTATCCCAAATGCGACCGCACCGATCCAGACGAACATAATGCTTCTTGGTATTTTCAACAGGCCTACAACATTGCAACAACGGCGATCGCGAATCCCGGACCTTTCGGCTTGCAACCCACCTTTTACGACCTCAACGTGGCAAGCAACGATCGCAATAACGAACAATTACTGTATGCTGACCATATTGGAAACAACGATTTTTACAATGGAGGAGGCTCCAATGGAGGAGGAAATGTAGGATCTCCGCAAAATAATGCTTGCTGGCTGACGACTTGGAATTATACGTTAATTGGAAACGGTACTCCCGTACAACGCGAAGAGTCGCAAGATCTGGGACGGCCTTGGAGTCGCATGGCGCCTCCAGTGGAAGTCTTTACGAAAACTTTTGCGGATAAAACCAACGATTCCCGTTACGACGGTACCTTTACTACGGTTTATCGCGGCAACTGGAATAAATCCGGAGCGGCTGATGCAACCATCAAGACACCTACTTTAACAAATGCCAACGGATTGTCCATTGCTCCCGGAGACCCTGTGCTGACTTTCTTAAACGAGGATGACGACGCCATACAGTATCCGGCCGATTTCAAAGGAACCAGCGGCTTAGGCTTAGGAACTTTGGCCGGCAGATCCGATTATGTGGTAGGGCCGAGTGCGATTAGCCGCGGCGTTTACCCCAATTTATGGAAAATTGGACCGGTAGGGCCTGCTGACGCCAGCACAGTGATTGGAACGAATGCCGCTAACTCCAGCAATATTCGTCCATGGTTTATCGCGAAGTTTTCTGAACTGTTCTTTATCGCTGCGGAAGCGGCCGTAAAAGGCGCCGCTACGCAAGCGGTAGCCGGACCTTATAACAATGACGGAACAGCAAGAGGTCTGATTAATGTCATTCGCGCCCGCGCCGGCAAATGGAGTTGGGACAACGGAGGCAATGTTGCGAAGGTGCTGAACAATAGCGACGCCATGACGGCCGCTACGCCAGCGACGATTGATATTTATTACATTTTGGCGGAACGCAGCCGCGAATATTTCGGCGAAGGCTACCGCTGGTACGATTTGGTACGCACGCAAACATGGTCGGAAATCGCAGCAACTTACAGCATTTGCGAATCTCCCGCTACCAATACGACCGACCATACGCCGAAACCTTATACGCGTACCGCGATAGACGATCACTATTACTTGCGTCCGATTCCGTCATCGCAAATTTCCTCGTTGTCGATGAGCGATGACGAAAAAACGGCTTATCAAAATCCGGGATATAAATAATTGAACTTATTGAATTTATTAAAATTATTAAAATTAAAAATTATGAATAATAAAATAAAATATGCGATGCTCGTTTTGTCGGCGATGATAATATTAAGCGCTTGCAGCGACTCGGATAATGGAGGAGGAATAACCATTCCTCCCGGTTCAAGCTTGAAAGCCTCATCTCCGGTTACCATCGGGATGGAAACGGATTATGACGCAGTAAGCAATTCCGCTTATCTGCAAACGGCTGCGGCCAATGCTTCTCAAACCACTTTCGGCTATACCATGAAGCATGGCGCGATCGTCCAGGATGACGGTTCGTTCGACTTTACGAGGGCTGATGCGCAGTATGCGGCTGTTTCGGCGGCAGGGTTGAAAGTATGGGGGAATACCTTATGCTGGTATCAAAATCAGAATCCCAATCCCATGAACCCTTTAGTCGGCATTATTAACATGCCCAACTTATTGCCCAACGCCGATTTTGAAGAATGGGATGAGGACGGACCTGTAAATTGGGCTTACCGAAACGGAAGCGGCACTTATGGGAATTTCTCAAAAGGTACAGGTACAGGCAACATGCAAACCGGTTCTTCTTCCCTGTCTATGGAGATTATTCAAGCAGTTACTTCACTCGGAAGCAGTTGGCGTTTACAAATAGAAAGCCCCGAAACTCCTACAGTGGTCGGTCATAATTATAAAGTAACGTTTTGGGCTAAGGCTTCTGTGAGCGGTTGCGTTGCTCAATACGAGTGGGACCATGCCGGTTCTCCAATATATAATTCCGCTAATCTTACAACGGATTGGGCGCAATATACTTTAACATTCGGCGATGGCGGCGCTACCCCTCTGAAGGCAACCAAAGAGGTCTCGACTATTGCCTTTGACATGGCGTATAATCCTGTAGGCGCAATCATTTATATCGATAATGTCGTGATTACCGACCAAACGGCGGCTGATGAACTGGCGGCTGCCGCAGGTACGCCCGAACAAAGAACGGCGAACATCGATGCGGCGCTGCACAAGTGGATCAACGGCGTGGTTACGCACTACAAAGGCCAAGTAGTCGGTTGGGATGTAGTAACCGATTTGTTTGCAGATAATGGCGCTATCCGTACCAATGCCAATACACCGAATACAAACGCTGTTTCCGATTGGTTTGTATGGTCGGAGTTTCTGGGTAAAAATACGGGCGTAGCGGCGTTTAAATATGCCCGTGACGCCGACCCAAATGCGTTGTTGTTCATCAGCGAATCCGGTTTGGAAACCAATATGACAAAGCTTGACTCATTGATTAACTACGTACAATGGCTGCAAGGGCAAGGAACGCCTATCGACGGCATCGGCGTGAAAATGCATGTCGCTATCAATACGACAACAAAAGCCGGTTATGATTATCTGTTCCAAAGGCTGGCCGCTACAGGCTTAAAAATACGGATTTCCGAATTGGATGTATCGGTTAATGGCTTCCCTGCTAATACAGGATACTTTCAATTGACGCCGCAAGTATTGGGATACCAAAGTACAACCTATCAAGAAGTTGTTTCTTCTTATTTGAAGAATGTACCTGCCGCGCAACGGCAAGACATCACGATTTGGGGCGTAAACGACGGAAACAGTTGGCTTTATAGCAACAACAGAGGAAATGATTACCCATTGTTGTTCGATGATAGTTTTGCGCCCAAACCGGCATACGGCGGATTTTTGCAAGCATTGAAGCAGTAACATTTGAGAGGTGAATTAGATATTATGAATTATATATTTTTAGTGGATTTAAGTTTAGTTTCGTATAAAAAAAGAAATAGGTACACCATACGAAGGAGGCATGGTTTATTAATGCAAAAAACAAGTTATCTGAAAAATAATTCATAATCCTTTTAACAGTTTTGTTCAAACAAGGGACAACTGTTGTTCAAATTACGGCCGATACTTTTCAAGTATCGGCCGTAACTTTATTGTACTTTCTCTGTTCGTTATAAAGCGTTTTCTGTTGCCTTCCCTTTGTAAAGAATAGTACTCAGCAACCTTTTATTAACCTTATTTTCGAAAGTTCCCTTAGTAGAAGAGATAATGCATCTATTTCCCCTCCCTTATCACCTTATTAATTAATTGAAAATAAAGGAATAAAGGAAAATGTCAAGAGGGCGGTCAAGGTTATGAAGGGAGCTTTCAAAATAAGGTTCAAGATTTTTATTAACCTTATTTTCGAAAGTTCCCTTAGTAGAAGAGATAATACATCTATTTTCCCTCCCTTATCACCTTATTAATTAATTGAAAATAAAGGAATAAATGAAAATGTCAAGACTATGAAGGGGAACTTTCTAAAATAAGGTTAATGGGTAAGGAATTGATCAGTCGATCAATCATAAAACAACAAATACTGAAACAACGGCCATCAAAAAAAACTTACAATAAAAATGTAACCGAAAGGAAAACTTATGTTACCATAGGAAAATACCGCGCAACATTTTCAGAAAAAACTATGACCAAAAGAGTATATCTTGCAAAAAAAATAACGCCCAATAAATAAAGTTATTTTATCAATTTTTATATATGAAATTGCACTACAAAATATCAATTATTGTTTTTTTGTTGTTTGCAGCAGGACTCGTCCCTGCACAAGTCCGTTTGCCGCAACTCATCAGCGACGGCTTGGTATTGCAGCGCGAGTCGCCGATCAAAATCTGGGGATGGGCTTCGGCGGGTGAAGCCATTCAGTTGACTTTCAAAAATATTCCGTATAAAACTTCGGCCAATGCCGACGGCCAATGGGAAATACAGCTGCCTTCGCAAAAGGCGGGAGGCCCCTATACGATCAAAATCAATACCATTGAAATCAAAAACGTGTGGATAGGCGACGTCTGGTTATGTTCCGGACAATCGAATATGGAAACGCCTATTTCTCGAGTGCTGGCCCTGTTCGGAAAAGAAATAGAAAACTACAGCAATCCGCAGATTCATTACGTAAAAATACCGTTGCAATATAATTTTCACAGCCCGCAACAGGATGTACCTTCTTGTTCATGGGTGGAATTAAACCCGGAAACAGCCTCTGATTTTTCGGCGGTCGCTTATTTTTTTGCAAAAGAATTATTCGAAAAAACAGGCGTTCCCATCGGATTAATCAACTCCAGCGTAGGAGGGTCGCCGGCTGAAGCATGGATTGGCGAAGAAGCCTTGAAACCTTTTCCGGCTCTGCTGAACGATATGCGCCTCTGCCAATCGGACGAGTTTGTGGCCGAGATGCTTCGATTAGGTTCGTTGCCCGGTCGCCGTTGGAATGCGGTTTTGAGCGAGCAGGACAAGGGATTGAACGAAACGGTTCAATGGTCTTCGCCCGCCTATAACGATGAGGCTTGGCCAAGCATTGATTTGCTGGACAATAGTTGGGGACAAAGAAATACGCAACCGCTAAACGGCGTTTTCTGGTTTCGGAAAACAATAGATGTACCGCAAGTATACGAAAATCAACCGGCGATGCTCTATATGGGCCGCATCGTTGACGCCGATTCGGCGTTCGTTAACGGAAAATGCGTCGGCACAACCGGTTATCAATATCCTCCCCGCAATTATCCGATTCCAGCAAATCTCTTGAAAGCTGGAAAAAATCAAATTACCGTACGTTTGGTCAGTCAGGTTGGATTTCCTGAATTTGTTTTGGATAAACCGTACAAATTGGTTTTTCCCGACAGAGAAATCAGTTTGGAAGGCCAATGGAAATACAATACAGGAGCGCTCATGCCTCCCTTGCAAGGAGGAGGAATTTCCTTTCAAAACAAACCGACAGGGCTTTACAATGCAATGATTGCCCCGTTGAAAAACCACGTCCTCAAAGGAATTATTTGGTACCAAGGCGAATCGAACGCCGATCGTTATTTCGAATATTACGATTTAATGACAGCGCTTATCAACGGCTGGCGGAATCTATGGAGCGAAAACTTGCCTTTTATTGGCGTCCAGTTGGCTAATTACAAGAAACCCGAATGGTTGCAGCAGTACAGTGCATGGGCAGAGCTACGCGATGTACAACGAAAACTGTATCAGACTGTTCCCAATACAAGAATGGCCGTCGCTATTGATATAGGCGAATGGAACGATATTCATCCGTTGAATAAAAAAGAGGTGGGCAAACGCTTGGCCTTGCAAGCGCGCAGCCTCGTATACGGCGAAAAAATTGTTTGCGAAGGACCTGTTTATCAATCGAAAATCACGGAAGGCAACCGCGTGATTCTTTCCTTTAAAGCAGGAACCGATCATTTAAAGCCGGTCGACGAATTGAAAGGTTTTGCAGTTGCCGGTACTGACGGCATTTTTCAAAGGGCGCAAGCAATCATCGAAGACAACCGCGTGATTGTCTGGAACAATAAAACGGTTTATCCCCTGAAGGTACGCTATGCTTGGGCGGACAATCCGGACGCAGCCAATTTGTATAATCAGGAAGGTTTGCCTGCATCTCCTTTTCAAACCGAATAATAAAAAGAATAATTGCTGAAATTTACGCTTTTTTTAACCAATAGAATGATCAAACATTTAAATAAATTATCTTTCATTTGCTGGATAAACCTGACAGGAAGTTTGTTTCTTTTCAGTTGTCATGATCGTCATGCTTCTTCGCAATTGCTGAATTTATGCTTGAACGATTCGGGTTATTTTGAAGCGAGAGGATTGAACATTTTTGTTTTCAGCAACGGATACGACGGTTTGTTCGATGATGCTAAAATCAGCGGCATCGAAATGATTCATCATGGCGTCCGCACGGCGACCAATGGCGATGTGCGTCTGAATCCAACACCCGGACAGTGGGATGCCATTCCCGAATTTTTAGAGCGAAAAGTAGATTCAACAAACCATTGCATTGAAGCCGCTCTAAAATATGCTCAATACGATTTTCAATACCGCATTCGCGGAGAAGTTCGCGAGGGAGATTTTTATTTGAGCGTATATACCGACCAGCCCATTCCAGAAGCTTTGAAGGGTATCGCCGGCTTGAATCTCGAATTTTTACCTTCTGCCTATTTTGGCAAATCGTATATCGCGGACGAAACAACCGGCGTGTTTCCGCTTTATCCTTCCAGTGATATGCAAACGATTCAGGGAGAAATAGAACCTTTTCCTTTGGCTTCCGGAAAACAGATCATCCTGGCTCCGGACGATCCGGAACGAAATATATCGATCCGCAGTTTGGATAACGAACTGATGTTGTTTGACGGACGAAATAAAGCCCAAAACGGATGGTTTGTGATACGAAGCCTTCTACCCGCTGGTAAATCGGGCAAAATTGCCGAATGGTTGATCACAGCTCAAACGATTCCGAATTGGACGCGCCGGCCAGTCATCGCTCATTCGCAAGCAGGATATCATCCCGAACAGCAAAAAATAGCAATGATAGAGTTGGATAAAAATGATAAACCCTTATCTTCTATTCAATTACAAAAAGTGAATAGCGATAGAAGTTTCGCAACGGTTTTACAGGGAAAAACCAAAGAGTGGGGCCGTTACTTGCGTTATCATTACCTCTCTTTCGATTTTTCCGATCAAAAAGACCCCGGTATCTACCGTTTAAAATACGGCGATGTAACAACAGCGCCTTTCCGAATTGCTGCCGACGTTTATCAAAACGCTTGGCATCCGACATTGGATATTTTTCTTCCGGTACAAATGGATCATGTTTTTGTGCGGGAAGCCTACCGCGTTTGGCATGGCGCCTCCCATTTGGACGACGCCTTGCAAGCTCCCGTCAATCATGCCCATTTCGATCTGTATGCACAAGGACCAGTAACCGGCAACCGTTTCAAACCTTTGGAACACATTCCCGGACTGAATGTAGGCGGTTGGTACGATGCCGGCGATTTCGACATTCGTACGCAAACCCAGCAGTCGGTTGTTTTAGACTTGGTTCGTTCCTGGGAATATTTCGATTTGAACCGCGACGAAACTACCATCCAGCAAAAAAATCGATATGTAGAAATACATCTTCCTGATGGAAAGCCCGATATATTGCAACAAATCGAACACGGCGCACTGCAATTATTAGCGCAGCAAAAAGCGGTTGGATATGCAGTCAATGGAATTATAGCCGCACATATTGGGCAGTACCGGCATTTGGGCGACGGAGCAAACAAAACCGACAATTTAGTTTATAATTCACGTTTAGACAGCCTGCAATCCGATGGGCGCTCCAGCGGAACTTTCGACGACCGATGGGCTTTTACCAACCGATCCACTCCGCTCAATTATGGTTCGGCAGCAGCTTTAGCGGCGGCTTCCCGCGCCTTGAAAACGTACGATGAGTCTTTGGCTGCCGACTGTCTTCTTACCGCTCAAAAAATCTGGAAAGAAGAACACAGTCACGAGCCCGATATTTTTGTCTATCAACGGCTGAATACCATTGGCGGGCCTTTGGACATGGAAGAAATGAGAGCCGCTATCGAACTGTTGCGTACGACCGGAGGGGCAGAATATAAAAATCGAATCCTCGAAATGTATTCTGAAGCGGAAAAACATTTCGAAAGATTTGCTTCCTTGATTGCTCAGGCTATTCCGCTGATGGACGCCTCTTTCAAACAACAGGTAGAACCTGCGGTAAAAGCCTATATCGAACAAATGGATTCTCTCGAACAAAAGAATCCGTTCGGCGTTTTTATTTTCGACGGAGGATGGGCAGGGAATGGCCGGATCGTTCAGAGAGCTATCACAGCTTACCTTTTGTATCAATCATTTCCAGAATTAGTAAATAAAGAATCTGTTTACAAAGGGTTAAATTATATTTTCGGTTGTCATCCCGATAGCGATATCTCGTTCGTTTCGGCTGTGGGAACCGAATCGAAGCGAGTAGCTTATGGAAATAACAGAGCCGACTTTACATTTATCGCCGGCGGCGTTGTTCCGGGCATATTGATCTTAAAACCGGATTTTCCCGAAAATAAGGAAGACTGGCCTTTCTTTTGGGGTGAAAATGAGTATGTTACGAATTTAGCGGCAAGCTACATCTTTTTAGTGAATGCTGTCAACGATCTTCTTCTGTCTTCTAAAAATAAAATAAAAATAATTACATGAATTTTGAAGGTTTAACCTATAATTTATTATTGCATGAAAACAAAAAGAGTCTACATTCTTATCCTTTCCTTTTTTCTCTTTTCTACTAAATGGGTATTCGGTTTTGGGGTAGAAAAATTTGTATTTACTACCGGCGAACAATCCAATTATTTTTCATTGACCGAAAACGGCCGGCCGATTCCGATCAAATCGGATGTCATCAACGATTATCCGGGAGTATGTCGAGCGGCGGATACTTTGAAAGCCGATTTCAAAAGAGTTACAGACCATGAAGCGGCTGTTTCGGGGAAGACGGCCATCCTTATTGGCACCGTTGGAAAATCGGAACTAATAGATCCGTTGCTCAAGCAAGGGAAAATAGAAAAAAACGATTTGCTGGGCAAACGTGAGAAATTCATTATCACGGTAGTTGACAATCCGTCGCAGGACATAGAGAAAGCCTTGGTGATTGCCGGGAGCGACAAGCGGGGAACCATCTATGGCATTTACGAGCTTTCGAAGCAAATTGGCGTTTCTCCCTGGTATTGGTGGGCCGATGTACCAGTCGAACGTCATACAGATATTTTCGTTCGACCGGGCGTTTATACCGATGGAGAACCGTCTGTTGTGTATCGAGGCATCTTTATCAACGACGAAGCTCCGGCTTTACAAGGTTGGAGCAACGAACAGTTCAAAGGCGTTAATTCCAAAATGTACGCACATGTTTTTGAATTGATTTTGCGTCTAAAAGGTAATTTTCTTTGGCCAGCCATGTGGAACAACGCTTTTTACGACGATGATCCGGCCAGCGGCGCTTTAGCCGATACAATGGGAATTATTGTCGGCACTTCGCATCACGAACCATTGGGACGCGCTCACGATGAATGGCGCCGCCATGGCAAGGGCGCATGGAATTACGAAAAAAATTCGGCCGAATTGCAGGATTTCTGGCAGAAGGGCATGGAACGCATGAAAAACTATGAAACGGTAGTAACCATTGGAATGCGAGGCGATGGAGATGAACCGATGAGCAAGGAAGCAGACGTCAATCTGTTGCAGAAAATTGTGGAAGATCAGCGCAACATTATTGCGCAGGTAACCGGCAAAGATGCCGATCAAACGCCTCAAGTTTGGGCATTATACAAGGAGGTGCAAGAATATTATGATAAGGGGATGCGCGTTCCGGACGATATCACCCTCTTGCTTTGCGACGACAATTGGGGAAATGTGCGGAAATTGCCTCATCTCGATGCGCCCAAACACAGAGGAGGATACGGCATGTATTACCATTTTGATTACGTGGGCGGTCCCCGCAATTACAAATGGTTGAATGTCAGTCAGATTCAGCGGATTTGGGAACAGATGAGCTTGACCTATTCCCATGGCGTCGATAAACTTTGGGTTGTCAATGTGGGCGATTTGAAGCCCATGGAATTTCCTATCAGCTTTTTTCTCGATATGGCATGGAATCCCAACCGTTTCAACGCAAGCAATTTGTTTCAATACACCGAAGATTGGTGCGCCCAGCAATTCGGCAAAAAATACGCTTCGGAAGCGGCGCGCCTCATCGATCTGTATACCCAATACAATCGGCGCGTGACGCCCGAATTGTTGGATGCCAACACCTACAGCTTAGAAAATTACAACGAATTTGAGACGGTAGTCAACGAATACAAGGAATTGGCGATGGATGCTTTTCGACTTTACAACCTGATACCCAATGCCTATAAAGATGCCTTCGACGAGTTAGTCTTGTTTCCGATCAATGGTTGTTGCAACTTGTATGAAATGTATTTTGCAGTAGCAAAAAATAGGGCTTACGCTCGGCAACAAGACCCCAAAGCCAATGAATGGGCAGACAAAGTGAAGACTTGTTTTGAAAGGGACTCCCTGTTGACCGTTCATTATAACTGCGACATTGCGAACGGCAAATGGCCGCACATGATGGATCAGGTACGCATTGGTTATACCGATTGGCAGCAGCCTCCCCACAGTATTATGCCGGATGTTCAGTATGTTCATTCTCAATCGGACGCCGAGCAACATGCGCCTTTTGTCGAAAAAGACGGATACGTCTCCATCGAAGCGGAACATTTTGCCCGTTCGAAAGGAAGCGACAAAATCCATTGGGAAATCATTCCGAATTTAGGAAAAACCTTGTCGGCTGTTACGATTTTTCCGCAAAATGTTTATCCTAAAGCAAACGAACAATTGTATCTGGAATATGACGTTATTTTTACCTCTACGGGACTGTTTACGGTAGAAGTATTCCTCGCGCCGACCTTGAATTTTAATGCAAACGAGGGGTTGCGTTATGCCATATCTTTTGATGGCGGAGAAGAAAAAATTGTTAATTTCAATGGACATTATAATGGAGAACTGGGAAAATGGCAGGGTGAAAGCATTATCCGTTCTTCCAGTCAGCATCTGATTTCTGAAGCCGGCAAGCACAGTCTGCGTTTCCGTGTATTGGAACCGGGTATCGTGTTGGAAAAGATCAACATTGATACAGGAGGTTTGAAACCTTCTTATTTGGGAGCGCCGGAAAGTGAAAGAGAAAAATAAGAAGGTCAGTATTGTATAAAATATCCTTGTAGTAAACAGCACATTAGGAATGAATGAAAATAGCGATTATTTTTTGGTAGTGTCATAAATCGATCCCGTCGTAAATGGCACTACCTTTTGATATACGCCTTCGTCATTTCCCATCGTTAAATATTTAGTTAAAAAAATAATTGTTATGTTTTGCAAAAGCATAAGTTTTTCCGGTTTTGACAAGATAATAAACAAAAAATAAAATTTTCACCTTTACTTGACCAACTCGCCTAAAACCATGACTTCCAACGGCTAAAATTCATAAAGACAGAATAATATATGGATCGCAATGCGAGTATTATGAACTGATCTTCATCGAAATGTAACATCCAAACAAATTTAAGCAACGCTTTTTTAATTTATGTTACAAAAATATAAGATTTATGTTGCTTTCTGAAGGGTCAAAAGTTTATAAGAATACTTATCTTTGTAGCTATAGGTGAGAATTTAAACCTGTAAACAATTTAATACAATTTTTATGAGTAAAAACGACAAAAAGCAGGATAGTAGAAAACAGCTCTGTCTGTTTCTAATGCTATTATGGATCGGCGTCTGTCATTTGCATGCCCAAACCTCGAGCGAACTGACCGTAAGAGGGGTTGTAACGGGCGCCGGCGAAACACTCCCGGGCGCGAGTGTTGTGGTAAAAGGCACCTCTCAGGGGACTGCTACCGATTCGGATGGGAACTACTCTCTTACAGTTCCAAACGAGAAAGCAGTTTTGGTTTTCAGCTACTTGGGCTATCTTAACCAAGAAGTCACGGTGGGAAGCCGGAAAGTAATTGATGTAACTCTTGCAGAAGATTTAAGAACGCTGGACGAAGTAGTCGTTGTCGGTTACGGTACGATGAAAAAGAGCGATCTAACGGGAGCAGTAACTTCGGTTAAAAGCGATGCTATTCTGAAATCCGTGCCGACTTCGCTCGACCAGGTATTGCAGGGACGTGCAGCGGGTGTACAAGTCGTGCAAAATGCGGGTAATCCGGGTGCAAGCGCTTCTATCCGCATTCGAGGCATCAATTCGATAAACGCTTCCACTGAACCAATCTATGTGATTGACGGCGTTATAATTAATGGAGGAGCAACTACAGGCCTCAGCGCATCGGCCAGCACCAATCCATTGGCATCTATTAATCCAATGGATATCGTTTCGATGGATATCTTGAAAGATGCCTCGGCAACGGCTATTTATGGCGCGCAAGCTTCCAATGGCGTGATTATCGTCAATACCACCAGAGGGAAAAAAGGCGAAGCTACGATTAATTACAACGGCTACGTCGGTTGGCAGGAATTGCCGAGACATTTGAATGTACTCAATTTGCGGCAACAAGCAACGCTTCGCAATGAGAAGGTGGAAAAAGGGGTAGCAAATCTAACCCCCTACAATAGCTTTGTACGCCCGGACTTGTTGGGACCGGGTACGGATTGGCAAAATGAATTGTTTAATGTGGCTCCGATGACCAGCCACAATCTTTCTATTTCGGGTGGAAGCGACAAATCTACTTACAGTTTATCGGCAGGATATTCCAATCAAAATGGGATTGCAGAAGGTTCGGGATTCCGCCGTTTGAACCTGTCAGGTAGTTTAGATTCGCAAGTAAAGGAATGGGCGCGCGCGGGCGTTAATTTTGCATTTTCCAATACCCGTCAAAAACTGACTCTATCCGACAACACCTTGGGATCCAACCCTTCGTTGGTATTAACAGCTCTAAGCGCTAATCCCAGCGTGCCTGTACGCAACAACGACGGCACATTCGGTATGCCTGAAGGCCAATTTTCGGGGGGTGGTATCAATCCTTTAGCCAAAGCGCTAATGATCGATAATCACCAATACAATTCGGGGGGAAGAGCCAATACTTTTGTGGAATTGACGCCTTCTTTTGTGAAAGGATTGTCGTATCGGACGGAATTTTCTTTTGATTTGAATTTTTACAACACGTTTCTTTTTGTACCCAGTTACTATTTGGCTGACTGGGACGCTCAACTTGTCAATCAAAGAACAGATACAAAACAATATAACGTATATTACAGCTGGCGCAATATTCTTACCTACGACAAGCAGTTCGGCGTGAATAAAATTACGGCCATGCTCGGACAGGAAATGTCGAAGTCCACTTGGGATTATCTTCAAGGCTCTCGCCCAGGATTGCCTACCAATGGAGCTACGGATATAAGATTAGGCGATCCTTCAAGAGCCGCAAATGATGGTTATACGGGTGAAAGCTCCTTGTTGTCGTATTTTGGACGTTTATTCTATTCGCTGGAAGATAAATATTTACTTACGGCCACTTTGCGTCGGGACGGTTCTTCCAAATTTGCTCCCAAGAACCGGTGGGGCTGGTTTCCTTCGTTTGCTTTGGCATACAGAATTTCGGAAGAAAGTTTTCTGAAAGACAATGAAACGATCAACAATTTGAAATTTCGCGCGGGTTGGGGTTTGGTAGGGAACCAAGACATCCCCGACAACCATGCGTGGTTGCCTGTATATACCGCAGTAGCATCCCCCTGGAGTTCGGGATTGCAAGCCTCCAATACGCCAAACGAAAAGTTGGTATGGGAAAGCACCAATTCTACCAACGTGGGATTTGATTTAGGCTTGCTGAAAAACCGTATTGAAGTCATTCTTGATCTCTATTATAAAAAGACAAACAATCTTTTAATGCAAGCGCCGCTGCCGGCATACGTAGGTACAAGCGGTACAGGCGGAAGCACTCCTCCATGGGTCAATTTGGGATCTTTGCGAAACCAAGGACTTGAAGTTACGGTGAATACGCAAAACATTGTAACGAGAAATTTTCAATGGAACACGAATGTTGTCTTTTCACTCAACCGGAATAAAGTGCTCTCGTTGAATACGGCTTCAGGCCAAGACCTCCGCTATGCGTCCGATAACTTTTTTGGAGGACAGACTACTATTGTAACCCGCTCTGTGGTAGGAAAACCCATCGGGCAATTCTATGGTTATCAGGTAATCGGACGTTTTGAAAAAGCAACCGATTTGTATAGGACGAACGACCAAGGAGAAATTGTGCGCACCCCGGTATTCACCACCACCAGCGGTTTATTGCCTATTGACGAGGGAGCAGGCGTTTGGATTGGCGATTACATTTACCGCGACGTGAACAACGACGGGCAAATAGACGAAAAAGACCGCACATTTATTGGCAATCCGGAGCCGAAATTTACGTATGGCATCAACAATAATTTTACTTTCAAAAACTGGGATTTAGGCATACAATTAGTTGGCGTGTATGGCAATGATGTGGTCAATTATTTGAGACGGTATATGGACGATCCGTATTTTAGCGTCACCAATTTATTTGCGCGAGCGCTAAATTATGCAAAATTGGACCTGATTGATCCAGCTGGACCGAACGATTACCGCAATGTAAAAATAGTAGGAGGAGACCCCCACGCGCCGCGTCTGTCGTTGTCTGGAGCAACAGATGACCACAACTATGCGTTTTCCGACCGATTTGTAGAAGACGGCTCGTATTTGAGAATTCAAAACGTTTCGCTTGCCTATAGTTTTCCGAGAAATTGGCTGCGCCATACAGGAATCAGCAATCTGAAACTGTATGCGAATTTGCAAAATCTGTATACCTTTACCAAATATAAGGGCTTTGACCCTGAAATTGGTACAGACGGATCCGGTACTCAAAGGACGACAGGCGTTGATACTGGACGTTATCCTTCTCCCCGTATTTATACTTTTGGACTTAATCTAACATTTTAATGAAGATAATAATATATATGAAAAAAATAGCTTTTTTAACGCTGCTCAGTTTGATAGTGTTCGGCTCTTGCAGCGATTTTTTAGATATCAAACCGAATGATATAATTATAGGCGATGCCTTGGCTGAAGAAAATTTGGATGCGTTGACTTCGCCTTTGTATAATAAGGCGTGGTATGATTACAACAATCAATTTTACTACGCCATGGAGGGTATGGCCTATAATTTGGAACACAATGCGGACTATATTGGATACTTTACGCATTTAACTTTTACAGGACAAACCAGTTGTTTAGTAGCGGCATGGGGATCCTTTTACAATGTGATACAGATGGCCAATAAAGTAATTATCAGCGTTAATTCTGTAAATGCAGAGGAAACCAAAAAAACTCAATGTATTGCTGAAGCGCGTTTTATGCGGGGTTTAGCTTATTGGTATCTGGCTTCGCTGTGGGGCGATGTGATCCTTTCAGACGACCCGACTCCTCTGGTCAATAATCCGCTTGTAAATAAAAATCCCAAAAGCGATGTATATGAATTCGCTATCCGCGATATGGAGTTTGCCGCTAAATACTTGCCCGAAACTTCGTCGGCAGCAGGTCGCCTCAACCGTTATTGTGCGTTTGGTATGTTGTCGCGCCTCTATTTGGATTATTCCGGTTTTAAGGCATCCAATTTCGGCGACAATCCAAACGTAGGTACTCGCGATGCAGAATATCTGGGTTTGGCTCAAAAAGCCGCGGCAAAAGTGATCGGAAGCGGCCAATTCAAATTGCTGGATAATTACGAAAATTTGTTTCAAATTGCTAATAATGACAATTCAGAAACCCTCTTTGCCTTTCAATGGGTGGGGGGACTTGATGGCAATAGCAATGCAGGATTTGGCCTTACCAATTCGCAGGCTTCTTATCTTGCTTTCACCAGCCTAATTTGCGGCGATGGAGGCTGGGGCGCATTTACAGAAATCACCTACGACATGGCGAAGGAATATGAATCGACCGATACCATTCGTCGCCGTGCTACCTGGATGGGAGCGGGAGACTATTATCCTGAACTCAACTCAACTGATGGCGGATTCCGCATTGGCAACGGCGAGGACGAATACAACAGCGGACACGACCCGTATAACAGCTGTTTGAATGTAAAAAAAGGCGTTACCGGTAATGTGAAAGACGATCCGGCCATTAACGCTCGTAATTCGGGAGTGGATAACTATATGTTGCGCTATGCCGAAGTGTTGTTGAACTATGCCGATGCAACGCTTGGTAACAACGCCAGTCTCGATAATGCCACAGCATTGGGATATTTCAATGCAGTACGTACCCGCGCAGGTCTTCCGGCAAAAACGAGCGTTACTTATGAAGATTTGCGCCACGAACGACGGGTAGAATTTTGCATGGAAGGACGTTACTGGTTCGATTTGGTGGCTCGCTCTTATTACCGGCAATCGGAAGTAATTAGTTACATTACTGCGCAAGATCGGGGAACTGTTCCAGCATTTCTGTTTGATGCGCCCAATAATCTGCGCATCAACCCCGACAAAAATTCCACCACACGCGCAGTAGGAGAGATTAAAGCGGGAACTTTTAAGCTGCCTTATCCTGAGTCGGAATTAATACAAAATCCCAAATTGGGCGACGCTGCCGCTTCTTATCAATTTACGGAAGAGAGGATTACGGATTTATTCAATTAAAAATGGAGAAAATATGAAAAATATAATATTAAAAAACAGTTGGACTTTGGCTCTTTTGCTTTGCAGCGTAGTCCTGTTCAATTCCTGCAAAGATAAGGATGATTGGGGTGAAAACTTTAAAAAGAATTCCAGTGCGCCTTTAATAACAAATATATACCTCGAAGATGCAAATTCCAGTGTTCCTGATCGCAAAGTGGACTTTGCACGTTTGGGACAAACCATCCGCCTTGAAGGAGAAAATTTTCTGGGCGTCGACAAAGTAGTGATCAATGGTTACGAAATTACTTTCAGTCCCACGCTTATGTCTAATAATTCTATGATTGTACAGATCAGCAGCAAAGTTCCAACCGTTGATGCTGCCGACGATGTACGAGACAAAATCGTTTTGGAGAAGAAGGGAGTGGACCCCTACACTTATACCTTTGAAATCCGGGCGGCTGCGCCTACGATTACCAACATTTCCCATAGCATGGCAAAAGCCGGAGATCGGATTACGTTGACTGGTACTGGATTGCAAGAAATTACAACCGTGACTTTTCCGGGCAATAAGGTAGTGAATACCGGCATTGTTTCCGACGACGAAAACGGACTATCCTTCTCGGTTACGGTTCCTGAAGGCGTATCGGACGAAGGCGGAGCCATTTTGGCAGTCGGCGCTAACGGCGGCGCTTACTCGCCAGCCTGTTTTAACTACAAAAAAGGTTTGCTGCATAACTTCGACGACGTGCGGAATTTTTCGTGGGGACAAGGGGCAGGGTTGACTGAAGACACCATCCTTCTGACCGATTTGATTCCCACTTCGGGCAACGGGCCCAAATCTCAGGGCGGATATAAGGAATTTAATTCCGGTGGCAATTTAGCCGCAGGTACCAGTCAGCGTTTCTGGCTCAACTCCGCGAATGCAGCCATTACGGCGGCCTTAAATACGATACCTGCTTCCACTTCTGCAGACGAGTGTGGTATTCAAATGGATATTTATGTGGTAGGCGAATGGAATTCAGGCTTTATCCGCTTCGCGGTCGTTGACGGTTACGGAGACGGGAGATATTGTATGGTCTATCAACCAGTATATGTGGATAAGGTTTATACTCCGAGCGCTTTTGTCAATCCGAATTGTTGGTTTACTATAACCCTGCCGTTTGGCTCCGGCCCTGATTTTGCCGGCCAAATGTACGGCGATATAGTTTCTGCAATAGGGCAAGCTCCTTACCTACAGATAGGTCCATGGCTTGACAATACGAAACTGAGATACACTATCAATCAAGTAGACGAAAATATCTTCAATCCGGTACCTGCGACCGAAAAAGTGTATTTCGACAACATTCGCGTAGTGCCATTGACGACGCCTCCTTACAGCGATTTTCCGGATGAATGAGTATAAATAACGAATTAATAGATTTATTATGAATATGAAAATAAAAATAAAAAATATCCTGTCGCTTATCCTGCTTGCGGGGGTAGTGAGTTTGAATTCCTGCTACGACGAAAAAATGGAATGGGGAGATACTTATACCCATCCTGCGACGACGGCGGAATTACCCCTAGCCTTGAAAGAAGCGATTTCCCGATACGAAGTATTAAAGAATTATACCGATTTTACATTGGGCGCAGGCATCGATTTTACGCTATATCAGAATAATGCCGCTTATAGTGATATTGTCAATAAAAACTTCACCGAAATTACGCCCGGAAACGAAATGAAGCACTATTCTGTTGTGGATAATAAAGGCGCTTTAAATTTTACCTTATTAGATAAGGTATTTCCTATGTTGAAAGCAAGCGGACTGACGGTTTATGGCCATACCTTAGTGTGGCATCAAAATCAGAATGCCACTTATCTGAATGGATTGATAGCGCCAACCATCATTCCCGGTACTCCCGGTTCGAGTTTGATTCTCAATGGTGATTTTGAAAGCGGATTAGATGGATGGGACATTCCGTATTATAAAGAAGTTGTTTCTGTAACTACGGATGAAGCGATCGACGGAACGCATTCGATGAAGGTGGAAGTAGGTGATTTTGGAAAAGGAAAATACGACATGCAGATCAATAGTCCTGCTTTTTCTATCATTAAAGGACACCGGTATGAAATTTCTTTCTTCATCAAGTCGGAAGGAGCGGGGGCTGTTGGTTTGGATTTTCCAAATACCGATCTGACCAATCAATACCCCTATACCGATGGGAAAGAATTAGCGCCGACTTCTGCAGTTTGGACAAAGGTAACCTATAATCCGACCTTTACTCCGGACGGAATGGTTGCTAAAGCTGACAATTCGGCAATAACGTTCCGGCTTTTGTTAGGTGCAGTGGCAAATATGACTTATTATATCGACGGAGTAGAAGTCATTGACTTGGACGCTTCGGCTGGCGCATTCAATTATGTGGAAAATGGCGATTTCGAAACAGGCGACTTAGCTCCCTGGACTGCCCCCAATCCTGGTGCTGGAATAACCGTAACAACCGCTGCAAAATTTGAAGGCTCTTATGGATTGCAGGCAATTGCCAGCTCAACATCCGATAATGATTATAAGCTACAATTCCAAAGTTCGTCAATGAACTTGGATCCTCTAACGACATATACATTGTCGTTCCAAATAAAATCAGACGTTGCAGGAAGCGGAAGAATTTCTTTTCCTGGTAACCCTGCGGGAGTATGGAGTAGCGATAATCCAAAAAACGAGTATCCGTTTATGGATTGGGAAGGAACTGGAACGGCAACTAGAGTATTTACCACTTCACCTAGCTGGAAAACAATTTCTGTAGACATTACCAATGCAGCTACAATACAGTTGAGTTTTGATTTGGGATTACTACCGGACGTTACATATTTTGTTGACGATGTAAAACTCGTGGATAAACAACCGGCAACCGCACAGGCGAGAAAATTACGTGCCGGCCCTATTAGCATCGAAAAAACACCCGAAGAAAAAGCAGAAATTATTGGAACAGCTCTCGAAAGCTGGATTTCTCAAATGGTAACGCATTGCAAGCCATACGTCCATGCCTGGGATGTTGTCAATGAGCCGATGGATGACAGCGGGTCTTTACGCACAGGCGAAGAGAACTTGCAATCAACGGATATTTTCTATTGGCAATATTATCTGGGAAAAGATTACGCTGTAACAGCCTTTAAAACCGCTCGTGCTGCTGATCCTGCCGCTAAATTGTTTATCAACGATTACAATCTGGAATATAATCTGTCCAAATGCGATGGTCTCATCGACTATGTGAAGTATATCGAAAGCCAGGGCGCTCAAGTAGATGGCATCGGAACGCAAATGCACTTGTCGCTCGACTCAGATACAAGCAAAATTGTGGCTATGTTCCAAAAATTGGCGGCTACCAAAAAATTGATCAAAGTTTCGGAATTGGATATCGCCATAGGAACCAATTCGCCTACGCTCGATCAATACGCTCAGCAAGCCGCTTTGTATCAATATGTAGTCGATGCATTCAAGCAATATGTTCCCGCAAATCAACGGTATGGAATTACCGTTTGGGGCGTCTCCGACAATGCCGACGAACATACCTATTGGCTGCCCGACGATGCTCCTTGCCTCTGGGATGCCAATTATGAACGGAAGCATGCCTACAAGGGATTTGCCGACGGTTTGGCGGGAAAAGACATTAGCGCCGATTTCCCAGGAGACTTAATTTATTAGAGTTTTAATTGTTTTAGAAGATAGGTTTGTTAGTTTTTTTAGTTGAATAAACCCCGGATAAATAGGCATTTATCTGGGGTTTACGAGAGAGATGTTCAACAGGTTGTCGAAGCTGTTCGAAAGGCTATGAATCTTGTTATTGTGACTGCGGAAAACGACGCAGAAAACAATCCAAAGTATATATTTTCAACGGATTGATTGGGTAAAAGACCTCACAATGACGTTTCAAAAGCCTTTTTGAACAGTTTTTTTATGGCTAAACCGGTGGAGTGAAAATGTAAAAATTTGGATAGACATATCTTTTTTTTTAACTTTATTTTTGAAAGTCCCCTTAGTAGAAAAGGGATAGGATACGCACCTTCCCTTTATTTCCTCTTTTAAGGTACTCGTAACTGTATCTCGATGAACGTGCAATGTGCGGACACTATCTCAAACTCCGCAGCTGTTCAAGGTCAATTCCATGAAAGGCTGTGAATTTCTTGCAAATAAATTATAATCTATTTTTTTTTGCAAAGTTAATGCTTTTCAGCGAGTTCAGGAAACGACCTACTCACATCGTTAACCCTCCTGCAATAATTAATAATCACTTAAAATAATAAACATCTGAATTCATTTTTTTGAAAAAACTATCTACTTCCCATTCTTTTTCCCCATGCAGACGGACGTATCCCGTTTTTATAAGTTTAGCAGGAATTTCACCCATAATAGAACAAGGTGGAATTGTTAATGTATAATCTTTATTTAACAAACTATTAGATGCTATAATTATTTGTTTCGGAGTTTTCGTCCCTTTCATTATAGTTGTCCTATTACCAATCCAACAATAGTCATTTATTTCTATATTCCTTTCTATATTCTGTACACATTCTTTTTCAATATCTAAAATATAATGAAAATTGGAATCCATTATTTGAGATTCAAATGCCATACGTATATGGTTAGCTAAATAAACTTTTTTCGTAACTAATATTTTACAGTTACGACCAAAACGGGAATTTTCTCCAATATCCAAAACAGCGTTTTCTTCAATTATAAACTTACATCCTAAACCAGACGTAAAGCTACCATTAACATTTAACACTCCTGATATGTGCAGTTCGGTAGGTTCGGCACTTGTAGTTACAATTTCCTTACTAATTCCTATTTTAATCATTCCCCTATAAACAGGACAATTAATGTTTACTTTTCCATTGTTCAAATGCAATTTTACTTGTTTGAATATAAACACAGGTAATTTTTTGCTTGCTCGTATGGCAGCATCCTAAAATTAAAATAAATAGTCTTTATCCAATTTATTGATAAAAAAAGTTTAACTCCACGATATAATTTTATTAAAAATGTTTTCACCTTTTTCTTATTTTATTTGTAAAAATAGTTATTAATCCTGAACGTTTTTCCAATTGATATAATGTAAATGCCGAAGATAGCAATAGTAAAAAGCATAATCCAATAGTAGTGGCAATGTTATAGTCACAATAAATTGAAATAAAATAACAACTGAAAACAACTACTGCAATACTTCCCAAATATTTCAAAATTTCTTGACTCAATCGGAGTTTATATCGAAAATATACTAAGAAGCCAATCCAAAGTAAATAACAAAAATTGGTTATAACATAAGATATTCCTAATCCATCAATTCCCCTAAAAGAATAAAATAAAAGGTTAATAACTAACATAAAAACTCCAAAAATAATACTACTAATAATTAGTAATTTCGAGTCCTTATTAGCTATAATAACATATGTTAATGTCCAAGAACATATTTTAAAAAGCATTCCCAGTATTGCTGTCTTAAGAAAAAACACTAAACTCAGAAATTTAGCGCTCAGTAATATTTTAATCACCAAAGGCGAAAAAATGATGAATGCTATCTGTATCGGAAAGATTAACAATAGTCCTATCATTACCTGGTCAAATACAAGATTTTTTGTTTTAACTTTATCTTCAATTACCTCGACTAAACGAGGGTAATAGTCTGTGCCCATAGCAGCAAAGACCAACCCAACATACGTTTCTGATATGGCAGAGCCAGCTACATATAATCCGACTTCATCAACCCCCCCCTTATTTGATATAAATAGACGCAAGACATAAGCCATAGTCAGAGTTACTATTCCACTAAAATTCATAGCTAAACCCAGTTTTGCCATATCTATTCCTATATTTATAGTAGTATGTTTATCAATTCGTATTTTCTCTATAGGTATTTTTCTTGAAAAGAAAAAAGATAATAATAGAGATATAACAGACGAAATAATTAATACTGGCACAATGGCATCCTTCCTCCAAATGTAATACAGGGGAACGCTTATTAATAGTCCAATTGTTTGTCCTAAAACATTTGATTTCGCTAAATAATTATATTTTCTAAGTCCTTGCACCAATACATTTTGTCCTGATGATATTTGGTTTAAAAGCAAGGTGACAGACAACAATAAAAATGCTATTGCATACTTGTCGCTCCCAAACACTAATTTACTTAACCACGTGGATAAAACAGCCGTAATAATTGTTCCCAAAAATCCTGTAATCCAAATAATCCTTCTTAGGACAATTATGGTTTTGCTTACCTCGTAGTTATTTCCGGAAGCATTAGCAGCAGCAACATCTCTCACAGCGGAATTTTGTAAGCCGAAGTTTGTTAGGGAAGATATCATCCCTGTTGTTTGTGTAAACAAGCCAGAAATTCCTACTCCCTCTGTGCTTAATAACACAGCAATAAATTTATTCTTTATTACAGAAATGAGGATAGTATACATCTCAACTCCTCCAAATAATGCAGTAGCTTTCAAGCTATTTTTGTAATTTTCAGACATTTAAGTTTTTGTAATATAGCGGATTAATTTTAGTTCTAAAGTTATGCATGGCTGCACAAGTTCTAAAGATTCGATGCACGAAGTTATCGGCTCTAAGCCAGCACTCATCCTTGACGATTCTCATGTGTTTAACGCTTCCTATGGCATGCTCTACTCTTACTCTGAAAGAAGATATTTCTTTGTTGTACTCTTTTTCTTCTTCCGTAAGGTCTCTGCCTTTGGTTTTTTTTATCGGTTGAAAAACAACAACTCCTTCCAGTTTATATACTTAATATTCAGCACCTTGATGCAACCGACAGAAATAAGGGAAGGAATACATTGCATCGGCTGCCTTTTTATTATGTATCTTTCCACAAACACTTGGACTGACAAAAAGAATTGGATAGTCTTTTGACATTGAACTTTCAACTATTTAAATAACTCATTTTATAAACGAGGTTTGTATATAAATTATTATGACAAAGTACAGAATAAAATTAGCCCAAAAAGAAGTTAAATAACTCACTTCTATAATAAACGTCTTGTATAAATGCGGAAATTTCATTAGTTCTTCATTTGGATTAGCAAATTGTGTCCAATACAGTTTCAGATCATAGCAAAGTTTCTGTAAAGAACAGAAATAACGATTATGAGTTATATTTCGTCTCGTCTTTTTCCAAAGCATCTCTATGGGATTTAAATCCGGCGAGTAGGGCGGCAGGAAAAATAATTCCAATAAATCGGATATTTCGCTTAACCAAG
>WRFY01000125.1 GCA_009783445.1 Candidatus Azobacteroides sp.
GTTTGCTTTACTTACTTGATCGATAAATTTCCGATTCTATAATCTTCTGTAATGATAACGCAGAAAATCACAATTTAGTATTTAAAATCGTTAAAATTTTATTGCCTAAATGTATATCCGAAGGAGGCGTTCTTTTTCTAACAAGAAAAGTAAAGAGAGGCGAGTAGTAACGTTTAGGACACCTCCTGTTTTTTTAAGAATTAATCTAAATAATCGGTTATTCGACCGCTGATCTGCAGGAGGGAAATCTCGCAGAGTTTCGTATCCAATTGCGCTTGAAACAAACGTTCTCCCGCTTCCAGCAAACTATTTTGAGCTTCCCGCAATTCTATTCCAGATAGTTCGCCCAAGCGGTAACGTTCCATCGCAATCTCATAATTTTCGCGCGCCGCCTCTAAGTTTTCCGCTTCCAAATTAGTCAACTCAATATTGTTGCGGTAAGCCATCCACATAGCGGATAAATTAGCTTTCAGAGCAAGCTCCAACTGTTTATATTCCCATTCGCGGTTTTGAATGGCTATGTTCGCATTTTTTTGTTCCCGCTTGCGGTTCATTCCGTCAAAGAGCGCATAGCCCAAGGTGAAACCATAGGTGAAACCCCTGTTGTTTTGTCGTTCAACAGACGAATTTTTCGTATCGTAAGCATTCAGGGAGTAGCCATAAGCGGCATTCAAGCGCAAATAAGGATAATTGCGCGATTGAAGCGCTTTCAAGTCCAACTCGCTGAGCATCTTATTTTTTTGGGAAAGCAACAAGTTGGAATTTGTTTCCAGCGTATTTTTCCACAACGAAGTTTCCTCCAATCCCTTATCGGCAACAATCGTAGTATCGCTTACGTACAATTTTTGCGATACATCTTCCAACGCCATGATTTGATTCAGCGTAATAGCCGAAGTCTGAACAACTTCATACTGTTTAATCAAGCTCGAACTGTCGGCGTTGAAATCCACTCGCGCCTGCTGCAAATCCAGACGGGACATAGACCCCATATTGTAACGCGCTTCCACAATCCGCAACCGTTCTCTGGAAAGAGAAACCGCATACTTCAAGTTATTTAACCGCAAATTTTGCCTAACATAAGTATAATATCCTGAGGCAAGAGTAGAAATCAGGTCTTCAATGGCCAAACGAACGCTGATTTCTCCCATTTTCTGTAATTCTTTCAAACGGGCATAGTTCGTTTGCATGCTAAAACCGTCGAAAACAGTCCAATTCAGATTTAAACCCAGAGTCGCTCCCTGATTGAAAATGCTGGAATAATGAACTTCCGTTTGATCCGCCATTTTTTGACCTATATTTGTGATCGAACCATTATACCCCGCTTGAACGTCCAGATTCGGAAGCATACCGGCATTGCCCCGCGTAACATTGTTGTCGGCAATCTGCTGTTCGTTGCGAACAATACGAATATCGTAATTGTGTTCCAAACCGACGGCCAAAACTCGTTTTAAATCATAAATCTCCTGCGCTTCAACAGACAAGAGAAAAAATGAAAAAAAAACAAGTATCCCTATCTTTTGTCCTCTTTTTTTCATCCTACAACGAATGCCTGTGAACTTCATATTTTTTATTTTCTTCATGATTTTATTTTCACAAAAATAAAATTTAAATTTAAAATGACATTCAATCTGGCGATAATTTTTGGATTTATTCGTCAAAGGTTGTCAAAATCAGGAAAGATACGCTATTTACTTTTCGTGTTCTCTTGCATCTGCTCCCCAGAATAATTTTTTTCGCAAAGTTTCGTAAAAATTCTGGCAAAAGCGTTTCACAACCGGAATGGTAAAATCGGCTTTTTGTATGTATAATTCACTGCCTGAAGGGAAAACTTCCGATCGTCCATCTAAGGAAACCAGAAAATTCTTGCTCCTTGATTCGATCCTGAACCGTATTTTATAGTCTTCGGGAATGACAAGGGGACGCATATTGAGCGAATGAGATGCCACCGGACTCAAAACAAAGTTTTTGGATTGCGGAATAATAATGGGGCCGTTCACGCTCAGGTTGTATGCTGTCGATCCGGTAGGCGTGGCCAACAATAAACCATCAGACAGGTATTCGGTCAAAAACTCATCATTCAAATAAGTAAGAATAGAAATCATCGAAGAAGTATCCCGTTTGAGTGCAGCAATTTCATTCAAGGCATAATTGTATGGATCGTGAAAATGGCAGGAAGATTCCAATTGCAAAAGGCTTCTTTCTTCCAAACGGTATTCCCCCTTGAAAATCTCGTCCAAGGTCTCGATGATTTCAGAGGCATTGGTATCGGCTAAAAAGCCCAACCGACCGATATTGATTCCCAAAATGGGTATATTCTGACGCCCGACCCAAGCGGCCGTTCTGAGAAAAGTTCCGTCTCCTCCCAAACTGAAAACCATATCCAAAGGAAAAGGCATTTCGGTAATCATTCCTTCTATCGAAGGAGTAAAGGCAAACGTTTTGAAAAGATAATGATAAAAATATTGTTCAACCCATACCTCAGTTCCCCGTTTTTGCAAATAATCGAATATATCTCGGATAAAATTTTGTTTTCCAGCCTGATAATCGTTTCCGAAAATTCCAATCGTTTTCAATTTTTCTGAAAAAACCATGCCTTTACAATTCCAGATAAAACATTAATTCATTCAGCCGGTTATGCAACGTTTCATCGGTAACTTTTTGTTTTTGAGCAAAGTGAATTACCTTGTAATCGAAACGTTCCAGGCTTCTCACGACGTTGCTTGCATCTTCCGAATCAATAATCAATATCAGAATGAATTTGCCCGAGGATTCTTCCACATAAGAAAAAACGTTCAATACGCAAGCACGATTCTGTTCGGCTAAATGAATGATTTGTGATAACGAATAATCTGAACTGTTCAATTCGAGGATAATAAAAGCGCCGCCTCGCCCCATATTGCAAAGCTCGCTCATTTTTTCAATCAAAATATCCGAAGTCACAGCGCCCAAATAGTCGCCCGTTGCATTCACCACCGGCAATACGTCAATTCGGTTTTTGTTCATTATCTGCAAAACTTCCAAGACCATCGTTTGTTCGTTGGCAAAAGGAGCATAAGTACTAAGATTTTCAATCTTATCTGCCTGATTTTCCATGCTTGAAACATCATTTTCCGAAAGCAAAAAAACATATTTGCCCTTCTCTACTACCGGAAGATGTTGTCTTTTGCATGCTTCCATTTGCAAAAGAGAAAAAGCGCCCGTATCTTGTAAGTTTAAAACGGGAATTTTGCTTGTTAAGAAATCTTTGCTAAACATTCTTTTATTATTAAAACAAAATAAATTACTTTTGTATGATTATTTATGTAATCACATACAAAATTAGTCATTATATCTGTAATTTAAAAGTAAAGAAAGAACGAATTAAGCATTAAATTTTATGAATATATTGTTTTTCATTCAGGAGGGTCTTGCAAGCGGAGGTGCAAATACAGGGGAGTTGATTGCTCAGGAAACAATAAAGAGGATGAATATCTTTGAATTGGCCATTAAAGGCGGATGGGTAATGATTCCCATTGTTCTTTTATTTTTTATTGCCGTAGGCGTTTTTGTGGAACGGATTTTAGTCATCAACCAAGCGGCCAAAGAAGACGATTATTTTATGGAGCGGATCAAGGATTATATCCACGACGGAAATATTAAATCAGCTGAAAAACTCTGCCAGACAACGAATACGCCTTATGCGCGAATGATTGAAAAAGGAATTCAACGTTTGGGACGTCCCATGAACGATATCTTAACGGCCATTGAAAATGTAGGCAATATCGAAGTAGCCAAACTGGAAAAAGGATTTCCATGGGTAGCTACCACTGCCGCATTGGCGCCTATGCTGGGTTTTTTTGGAACGGTCACCGGCATGGTACGGGCTTTTTTCGATATGGCCAACGCCGGAAGCAACGTAGATATAACTCTATTATCTTCAGGAATTTACGAAGCGCTGGTGACAACAGTGGCTGGTCTTGCGGTAGGAATTCCCATCCTGTTTGCTTACAATTATCTGGTGGCTAAAGTAGATGGCGTGGTCGCCCAAATGGAAACCAGCACCATGGATTTTATGGATTTGTTGAACGAACCCACTAAATAATTGGTAAACTAATGGCAATCAAAAGAAGAAGAAAAGTGTGTGCAGAATTCAACATGGCCTCCATGACGGACATGATTTTTTTGTTGCTCATTTTTTTCATGATAACCTCTACGGTTGTAACCCCCAATGCGATTAAGGTTGTTTTACCTCAAAGCACTCAGCAAACGTCCGCAAAACCGCTTTCGCGAGTGACAATCGACAAGAACTTGAATTATTATGTGGCCTATGGCAGTCAAAAGGAAAAACAAGTTGGATTCAATGAAATTGTTCCCTTTTTAAGAGACTGCTACAATCAAAATCAGGAAATGTATGTGGCTCTGTATGCCGATGAAACAATTCCGTATGCAGAAGTAGTAAAAATAGTGGATATAGTGAATCAAAACAATTTCAAAATGATTTTGGTAACTCGTCCCCGTTAATTATGAAAATTACAAAAGAACAACTATTCGGATTCGCGTTTTCAAGCATTCTCTGTTTGATTATTGCTTTTATTCTTTCCGTTATTTTCCTGCAAACAAAAATGCGAACGGAAGAAGAAGGCGTTTTGGTCAGTGTTGGGAATGTAAACTGGGCCAACGGTACGTTTACGCCGCAAGCCAAGGAATCGACGCCTGAAGTTGTTCCTGAAAAAACAACTCCAGAGGTAAAGCCGAATAAACCGGCGGCGCCTCCTGTGATTACGCAAAAAGATGAACCAAGCGTAGCAGTGAAAACTTCGGAAAAAAAATCTGATAAGGAACGGATAGCAGAAGAACAAAAAAAAGCTTCCGAACGGAAACGTGTTGAAGAGCAACGTCAAAGAGAAGCAATTAATCGCCAAATGGAAGGCGCTTTCGGGACAAAGGATGGCCAGGGAAGCAGCAGAGGAACGGCCGCATCAGGCTCTGGAACACAAGGAAGTCCTCAAGGCCGGGCGCCGGTAGGTTCTTATGTTGGATTTGGAGACAGTTTCGATTTAGCAGGAAGAAGCTTGGGCGAAGGAGGTCTGCAACGTCCAGCGTATATCGTTCAAGAAGAGGGAACAATTGTGACGGAAATTACGGTGGATCCACAAGGAAATGTGATCAAAGCAGAAATCCGTTTGACGGGAACAAACACAGATAATGCAAGCATGCGTAAATCGGTTATTGAAGCAGCTAAAAAAACAAAATTCAATGCGATTAATGGTACGCAAAATCAAATAGGAACGATTACCTATCGTTTTTCGTTAAAGTAACAGAACAAAAATCATTTATCATTTCGTAAATTTATGGAAGTATATCTTTTTTTAGCAGAAGGTTTTGAAGAAACTGAAGCCGTTGGCGCCATTGACGTTTTGCGCAGAGGCGGATTAAATGTGACTAGCGTTTCGATAAGCGGCAGTTATCAAGTAACGGGGGCTCACAACATTCCAATTGTGGCTGATCGTTTGTTTAACGATACCGTCTTTTCCAAAGGTAAAGCTTTAGTGTTGCCGGGAGGAATACCGGGTGCGACTAACTTGAATGCCCACGAAGGATTGAAAACCTTAATTAAGCAATATTACGCCGAAAATAAAACTATAGCGGCTATTTGTGCCGCTCCTTTGGTTTTAGGCGGTTTGAATTTATTGCAAGGCAAAAAAGCGACAGTTTATCCGGGTTTTGAAGACCACTTGAAAGGAGCGACTGTTGTAAGCGACAAAATAGTGAAGGATGGAAATATCATTACCGCGAAAGGTCCGGGATGGGTGTTTGATTTTGCCTTGGCTATCGTTGCCGAATTGAAAGGCCGGGAAAAAGCCGATGAAGCGGCGGCCGGATTGTTATTGAAATAAGAGCGCAGATGACGCGGATAAAACGGATAATATGGATTTTTATACTATCCGCGCTTATATGCTTATCCGCGTCATCTGCATTCCATGATCTATTTATCTATTTTGAACGATTTTTTTCCAATTAAATTTCCGTCGGCAAAAATATCCACACGGTAAGTTCCCGGATAAAGAAATTCTTCAATTTTCCAATAGATGCTTACGGGTATTTCTTCCCCCGTATATTCGATGGTGCGTTTGGCTGAATAGTTGATTTTTTTGTTTTCGTATGCAAAGACATCGCCTTGATTTTTGACCAACACCTCGTCATCGGGTTTTTGAATGCGGATATAGATGGTCTTTTCGCCACGTTGAGCCGTAATATTTTGATTGATAGTGAACTGAACTTCCAATTGATCCATTTTTTTGATTTTGTCCGTCGATTTATTTTTATTCGTAAGACCTCGAACATTGACATTGCTCGCATTCAATTTGGAAGCAATTTGAACCGTTTCGATTAATTGTTCTTTTTCATGAGTCAATTGAGTAACGCTCCGTGTAGCCGCGTGAAATCGTGCCGTGACCTGTTTGTTTTCCTGTTCCAATTGCTGATTCAAACGATTCAAAGAATCTACTTGTACCACATATTCACGCAAGACGGCACGCAAAGATTCCAGCTCCTTTTTAAGTTCGCTGATTCGCTTAGCATCAGTAGCTTTCACTGTTCGAAGTTCTTCTTGCAGGCGCTGAACCTTCAGTTGCTCGCTTTCCAATTGAGCAATCAACGAATCGTTATTCACCTCAAGTTTGAAGCCTTCATATTGAATAGAGAGCTCGTTGTAATCGTCCGCTAATTCCTCCTTAAACAATTCCGACTGTTGAACTAAAATCTCTAACTGTTCCTTTTGCCGAACAATATAGAAAACGGCTCCAGCGATTAGCAACAATAATAAAACTACAATACTGATCCAAATTATCTTACTTTTCATATCTTCCGAATAAAAATTGAATGAAGTTGTGCAAATATAAGAATTTTTGACTAAATAATTTGTGCAGAATTTGGAAAAATTCATACAGAATAACAGTCTCCGAACTCTCTTGTCAAAATGATCACCCCAAGTACTATTAAAATTACGCCCGCAAATTTAGTAATTGTTAACGTTTCATTTAAGAAAACAGAACCTAAAATCAAGGTAAAAATATAGCCTAAGCTTACTAACGGATAAGCTCGGCTTAATTCCATTCGAGATAAAACATAAAACCATAAAAGTAGGCTGAAGCCATTTTTGAAAAAATATTGTGCCAAGCGCTATGCTTATCAATGCTGCTATATAGTCCATTTTATTCTATCTTTATTCTTTGAATTTGTCGTAATATCCTTCATTGGCCATTTCATTTTCATTACCTGTTTATTTTTTCCTGAACGAGCTTGAAAAGTTCCAAATATTCCGATTTGTTTTTCATCCAAATTCTCTCAATAAATATTTCTCTGATATAACCATTCCTTTCATCAGTGGCGATATAGATGGCTCCTCCATACAGACTGAATATCGAATTGTAATCTGACAGTATTTTTAAGACATTTATATCGACATAGTAAATGGTATAGTAGTAGCTTGTGCTAAATATATCTGGAATGAATATCCGATTTTCTTCCAATCGAATGTATTTGGGCTTGATGTTCGTTATAAAAATATATCCTATGATAGCACAGAGAGAAAAAAGCAAAGCAAAAAGAAAAAAACAAATTATTTTTACCCATAAACTTACAGTGGATACAAAAAGCATTCTTACGAAAAAATAACAGCAAATTAATAGTCCGAGAATCGAAATTAAATTGATAATCGGAGATTTATAGCGATACGATTTCATATTATATCATTTGTTTTCTAAGGTTGCATGAATCGGGACGGTTAGTTTGAAAATAAAATTTCGTCCGATGTTGTAAATTCCTTCCGCTTTATAACGCGACAAATGGTCGTAATAACATTTATTCAACAGATTATTGACAACAACATCCGCTCGAAACTTATATTTATGAATGTTGAAATCAAGATAAACCCCTGTATTGATCAAAGAATAAGCATCCGTCGGCATTTCATATTCCGCAATCCGGTTTTGTTTGAACGAATATTGATATTGTAAAAAAGCGGAAAGTTTATTCATTGCTTTTTTCTCTGAAAAACTGGCGTTGACTGTAGAATTTATTTTTGAAGAAGGCATCAACGGCAAGCAGTTTCCATCCTTGTCTTGTCCGTATGCGCTACTGTAAGAAACTTCTAAATGCAACCAGTCCAACGGATGAGGATGAAAATGAATTACAGCTTCTCCTCCAAACAAATAAGCGTCTCTCTGTTTATAATCGTAAACGGGAAAATGTTCTTTTATTTCGCCCGATGGCTCAAGAAAAATATAGTTCCGTATATAGTTGAAATAAGGATTAACAGAAAATTCGAAATGCCTGACTTTATAATCGAGAGACCAATCTGCTTGATAACAATTTTCCGTTTTCAGATTTTGGTTGCCAATTTCATACCGATTCGTTCCTTCATGGATTCCATTGCTTAACAACTCAAACATATTCGGCGCCCGAAATCCAGAAGATAAAGAAAGTCGCAAAGAAAAATGTTGAGGCAATTGCTGAAATATTCCGGTGGAAAAATTAAACGCAGAATAGGTTTTTGATAATGAAGGAAAATATTGCTCATTGTCGGATGTTCCTCGACTTTTTCCGTCGATAAACCGTTCATCTATTCTCACTCCTGCTTGCCAGTAAGATTCTTGCGTATAATGATAATCGGCGGTTGTGTAAAATCCAATGTCGACCGTTTCCACATCTGGGATCAACACTTCTTCTCCTTTGTTCTTATTGATCTGATACATTCCCTGAGTTCCCAGAATCCATATCCAACGGTTGTTTATTTCCGGAGAAGTCCATTTGGCATTGTATGATACCGTACTCAAATTCATATCCAAAGCCGCCTTTTGTTGATTATTAACCGCTTCTGCCTGTTCGTCCTCAAACTCCTTTCGGTTATTGAAAACAGAACCCAAATCAACCTGCAATTTCGATTCGTTATCGAAAAAGAACGTATTTTCTGAACTGACCAGATGAGTAGTTAAAAGTTGATAGGGTAAAACCGGATTTCTTCCGTTCCGACGCTTGGCAATCCCGTCGTTTTCTCTGGTTTCGAGTAAACCGTATTTTTCATTCAAATAATTGTATTTCAAAGAAGTAATAAATTTTCCAAGCGTATATCCAAACGTAGTTTTGAAATCGGTTGTATGAAAACGACTGTTATCGACCCACTCGTCATTTCCTTCTTCATAATCTTGATGGGTCGTATGGCTTCCGAAAAGATTCCAATGAAATTTGCCTTTCGAAAGTTTAAATGAACCGGTATTCCGCCAACCTTCGGTATTGGTATTGTATTCAGAATGAAACGTTGCTTCCAAACTGTTCGCTATTGCATAACGTTCTCCCACAAAAAACAAAACCCCTCCCAATGCATCGCTTCCATATAAAAGAGAGGCCGGCCCTTTGATGATTTCCACTTGTTCATATCCGTTTTCATCCAATCCTAAACCATGCTCGTCTCCCCACTGTTGGTTTTCGACTCGGATTCCTTGCGAGAAAACAGCTATTCGATTTCCGGAAAATCCTCTGATCACCGGTTTGCCGATGCCAGCTCCGGTGCTTAAGTTGCTGATTCCCGGCGTCTCCGATAATTTTTGGGACAGAGAAATCCCTTGCATTTGAGCATTATTATTCAAAGAAACGATTTCTACATTCGCTACATTTTCGCCTTGTAATCGAGAACTACTGCCCGAAACAACAATTTCTTGCAAATCATGCAAGGAAGGTTCTAAAAAAACAGACAAGGTATCGTCATTCAACTTCAAAGTTTCCAGATAAGTTTTGTAACCGATAGATGAAATCTGTACGAGTACTGAATTTGCTTTGGTTTCAAAAGTAAAATTTCCCGATTCGTCTGTTTCTGTTCCCGTTTTTGAGTCAGGAAAATAAACGCTGGCATGCATTACCGGTTCCTGTGTTTCTTTATCTAAAACCTTGACTTGACTTTGGGAGTAAACATTTAAATAAGCTGCACAAAAAAATACAATCTTGAATATGCGATTCATTTTGAATATTTTAAAAAGAATAATGCTCAAACAATGGTTCAGGACGCAAAAATACTAAAATTTGCTCAAATTGTGAACACCCTCTTTTTTTCAGACGATCCTTTTTAAACTTGATCCGAGAGGGATTGTCAAATATTTTTATAAATTGATTATCTTTGCACGCACAATCGAACATGAAACAATTTTTCGTTTTTGTTGCGTAGATTAAATGGAGAAAGAAAAACATTTATCTGTTTTGATAATAAATATTTTAATTAGTTATAATGGCATTACAATGTGGTATTGTGGGACTTCCCAATGTGGGCAAATCGACCCTGTTCAATTGTTTGTCGAGCGCGAAAGCGCAAGCGGCCAATTTTCCTTTCTGTACAATCGAACCGAATATCGGCGTTATTACCGTTCCAGACGAACGGTTAAATAAATTAGCCGAATTGGTAAATCCTCGGAAAGTGATTCCAGCTACGGTCGAAATTGTAGATATAGCCGGATTGGTGAAAGGCGCAAGTCAGGGAGAAGGTTTAGGCAATCAGTTTCTGGCCAATATCCGCGAAACAGATGCTATGTTGCATGTCTTGCGTTGCTTCGACGACGATAATGTCGTGCATGTAGACGGCTCGGTCGATCCCGTGCGTGACAAAGAAATCATTGATTATGAGCTACAATTGAAAGATTTGGAAACGGTCGAATCGCGTATTGCCAAAGTACAAAAACAGGCGCAAACGGGAGGGGATAAGCAGGCAAAAATTGTCTGGGAGGTTCTGCTGAAATACAAAACGGTTTTGGAACAAGGAAAGCCTGCGCGAACCGCTCAATTAATCAATAAAGACGAACAAAAAGTGGCGCGCGAACTTTTCTTGTTGACAAACAAACCGGTACTTTATGTTTGCAATGTAGACGAAGCTTCGGCTTGTAAGGGAAACAAATATACGAAGGCCGTTTACGAAGCCATCCGCGAAGAAGGGGCTAAGTTACTGATCGTAGCAGCCAAAATCGAGTCCGATATCGCAGGTTTCGAAACTTACGAAGAACGCGAATTGTTCCTAAACGAATTGGGTTTGAAAGAATCTGGAGTAAGCCGTTTGATCAAAGCGGCTTATAATTTATTGAACTTGGAAACTTTCTTTACGGCAGGTCCGCAAGAGGTGCGTGCATGGACTTATCTGAAAGGAAGTAAAGCTCCTCAATGTGCAGGCATTATCCATACTGACTTCGAAAAGGGTTTTATCCGTGCCGAAGTTATCAAATACAGCGACTATGTAGCATTAGGATCGGAAAGCGCTTGCAAGGAAGCGGGAAAAATGAATATCGAAGGAAAAGATTATATTGTAGCGGATGGAGATATCATGCATTTTCGTTTCAACGTATGAATTTTTATTTTATTAAAACTATATTTATATGAAAAAAAGATTAATTGTATCATTTTGTCTGCTAAGCGGACTTTTTTTCTGTGTCCAAGCGCAAGAAATTAAAACTACAGTCGACAACTTGGCTGCCTATCATGCAAAAGCGGATTCCATCCAAGGATGGAAGAAATCCGGGCTCATTGGCATTACTTTCGGTCAAACCGCATTGAGTAATTGGGCGGCAGGAGGCGACAATACGGTTTCGGGAGATTTTTTCCTCAATTTATCAGCTAATTACCTGAAAAATCAATGGTTTTGGGACAACAATCTTTCGCTTCAATACGGCATGATTTCTTCTTCTGCCTATGATTACTGGCAGAAAAGCGCCGATAAAATCAATTTTGCTTCGATCGGAGGTCGGAAATTTTCGGATAAATGGGCGTTTGCACTCTTGCTGAATTTCAATACGCAATTTGCCAGAGGATACGACTATGGAAAGAGTAAAGACGTCTATATTTCTACATTCATGGCTCCGGCCTATCTGGACATGGCATTGGGTTTTACTTACAAGCCCAACCCAAAATATACGATATTCCTTTCGCCTTTGGCCGAAAGAGCGATCTTTGTACTCGACGATTCTCTGTCCAATGCAGGCGCTTTAAGCGACCCCGGAAAAAAAGTCAAATGGGAAACGGGCGCCTACATCAAGGCTACTACCAATCAGGAGATACTCCAAAATCTCAGTCTGATTTCTTCACTGGATTTATTTACTCCTTATAATAAGGACTTTGGAAATGTAGACCTCAACTGGGATTTGTTGCTCAACTATAAACTAACCAAATTGTTAACAGCTACGGTGAGTACCACGCTCCGTTACTATGACAATGAAATTAAAAAAGTACAGTTCAAAGAGATTTTAGGCTTGGGACTCACGGTTAATTTTTAACGCAAACCAGATAAAATTTATTTCATCAGATTCGAATGAAGAGGCTTTACATTTTTGTATTAAAAACATTTTTACCTTTATTATTGGCAACTTTCAGTATTTGCCTTTTCATTCTCTTGATGCAATTTTTATGGCGATATGTCAACGACATGGTTGGAAAAGGGGTTAGCATAGGCGTTCTCGGCGAAATGTTTTTTTATGCCTCTCTTTCTTCCATTCCGTTGGCTTTGCCCTTATCAATCTTGCTCGCCTCTTTGATGACTTTCGGCAGTTTGGCGGAACATTTGGAGTTGTTGGCCATAAAAGCTTCCGGAACATCCCTGATCCGGATCATGAAACCGCTGATTTATTCCGCCGTGGCAATTGCCTTTATTTCTTTCGTTTTCCAAAACAATATTGTTCCGAAAGCGCAAATGAAAATGTACACGATATTGGTTTCCCTCCGACAAAAATCGCCGGAATTGGATATTCCGGAAGGCTCTTTTTACAAGGAAATTACAGGTTATAACGTGTACGTTCGGCACAAAGATAAAAAAGGAGGAATGCTCCGCAACATGATGATCTACGATTATTCCAAGGGTTTTGAAAATGCCGCTGTGATTGTAGCCGATTCGGGGCAATTGAATGTATCGGCCGATAAAAAATACCTGGTTTTAACGCTCTATAGCGGAGAATCATTTGAAAATCTGGGAACCCGTAGAACCAGAAACGTAAACGAAAAAATTCCGTATCGACGCGAAACTTTTGTGTTGCGCGATATTTTGATTTCGTTCGATACCAATTTCAATATGGCAGACGAATCAATCATGGGAGGTCGCGACATCAGCAAAAGCATAAAGGAATTAACCACTTTCATCGATTCTACCGCTCAACGACGGGACAGTACAAACCGCGAAACGGCTGTCCGGTTCAAGCAAAATGTTTACGAGAACACTTTCAAGGGGACGAAAGATTTCTCGTCGGGAAGAAAACCCGTCAGCGATTCCTTATTTCGGCAAGGATTCAAAATCTATTTCAATCGACTGAATGTAGATAATAAAATTCGTTACCTGCAACAAGCCAAAAGCAAGGTAGACCAAGTTCAATCGGATTACAACATTGTCATGCACTGGCAATCGGAAGAGCAGAGACAATTGCGATCGCACAGCGTTCAATTATACAACCGGTTTTCGTTGGCTTTGTCCTGTATTCTTTTCTTTTTCATCGGCGCTCCTCTGGGCGCTATCATTCGAAAAGGGGGCTTGGGATTACCTACCGTGATCTCGGTTTTGCTCTTTATCCTGTATTATGTCACAGACAATTTTGGTTCGAAAATGGCGAAACAGGGCGTATGGCCGATTGGAGAAGGCGTATGGCTCAGCTCGGTTGTGTTGGCTTCGCTGGGCGCTTTCCTTACCTACAAAGCGGCCAACGATTCTACCATCCTCGATCTGGAGGCATGGAATATGTTCTTCCAGCGGATTATAGGGAAAAGAGAACTCCGGAATTACTCCCGAAAGGAAGTGATTATGACTCCGCCCGACTATCAGGCAGACCAAGAAAAGATGCTTCAATGGAATGAACAAGCGAAAGAATATCTCAAAAATCACAAAAAACCGATATTCTATCTATCTTTCTGGAAAAAAGGATTTACGGATACGGAGTTGAATCATTTGGTCGAAACGCAGGAAAGTATAATTGACGATTTGCTCAATTCGGAAGAAGTATTAGTGATCGGAAAATTGATGGATTATCCAGTCATTCGACCGCTTCAGTGGAAATTTTCAGACCGGAAATTTATTCGATGGTTTTGCGGAATTGTTTTCCCCATTGGCATCATCATTTACGTGATAGCCATTCTGAAACAAAAACAGTTGAACAACGATCTAATCGTCAGCTGCAAAGTAAATGAACGTTTAATAGAAGAATTTGCAAATCAATTGTATGAATAAACCGACGTTTTTTCAATAAATAATAGATATATAGATTGATTATAATATGAAATTAAACACGATAGAAGAAGCAATAGAAGATTTTCGCGAAGGTAAATTCCTGATTATAGTCGACGATGAAGATCGCGAAAATGAGGGTGATTTTGTGATTGCCGCGGAAAAAGTTACTCCAGAAAAAATCAATTTCATGATGACTTTCGGTCGGGGCGTACTCTGTGCGCCAATTACGGAAGAGCGCTGCAAAGAATTGGATTTGGAAATGCAAGTTTCAAAAAACACGTCCATTTTCGACACGCCTTTTACGATCACCGTCGACAAATTGGGCGGAGGATGTACTACAGGCGTTTCGATGTTTGACCGTTCAGAAACGATCCGAGCGTTGGCTTCTCCTGAAACTAAACCCGAAGATTTAGGCCGCCCCGGACATATCAACCCTTTGCAGGCGCGCAACCGAGGCGTTTTGAAGCGAGCCGGACATACGGAAGCCACAGTCGATATGGCTATTTTGGCCGGATTGTATCCGGCGGGAGCGCTCATCGAAATTATCAACGAAGACGGAACAATGGCTCGCCTCCCGCAATTACTGAAAATTTCTCAAAAATTCGACATTAAAATTATCAGCATCAAAGATTTGATCAGTTATCGCCTGAAATACGAATCGTTGGTGGAAAAAGGAGAAATGGTCTGTATGCCTACAAAATACGGTCATTTTCAATTGATTCCTTTCCGACAAAAATCCAACGGACTGGAACACATCGCTTTGATCAAAGGCGAGTGGGACAAGAACGAACCGGTTTTAATCCGGATGCATTCGTCTTGCCTCACCGGCGACACCTTCGGATCTTTGCGGTGCGAATGTGGAGAACAACTTCACAAGGCAATGGAAATGATTGAAAAAGAAGGAAAAGGAGCTGTCGTGTATCTGAATCAGGAAGGCAGGGGAATCGGATTGATGGACAAAATGAGAGCTTACAAATTGCAAGAACAGGGTTTTGATACCGTGGACGCCAATCTCCATCTGGGTCACGATTCCGATGAAAGGGAATATGGCGTAGGCGCGCAAATCTTGCGGGAAATCGGCGTTTCTAAAATCCGTTTGATTACCAATAATCCTGTTAAAAGAGCTGCTTTGGAAGGTTACGGATTGGAAATTGTCGAAAACGTTCCCATTGAAATAGAACCCAACCCATATAACGAAGCTTACCTTCGAACGAAAAAGGAAAAAATGGGTCATACCTTAAGAAATATCAAGTAAAGAATCATAGTTCGTAGGAAACTGAGAATGTTCAAAAAAATCTTTTTGAAAGCGCCCTCAGTTCCTACGATGGTCGAAAAGGTATAACACTAAGTAGGTTAAGGTGCGATAAATTGGAGCAATCGTATTGATGCAATCCGTTGTCGGATATTACGATTACTACGTTATTGGAAGAAACGATATCATATCCATCTATTTCATTGTAATGTGTTATTAACTGAGAATTCAAAGCGTTAGGATTAGACAAGTTGAAAATTTTCAAACCGTCGTCGCACACAAATAAAACGTCCTTATTCACCAGCATGCCTTTGGGATTATACATTGGGTAAGAAGCAATCTGAGCGGGTTGGTACGCATCGCTCATATCCAGTACAATCAATTCATTGGACTTCTGTCCGCACTGATTGCCCACGCGAATAGTTACATAAGCCAAGGTATCGTTCATTGCTATCGGATTGCAATCATATATGTGCATGACTTGCGAACACAAAACGGGATTGAGAGGCTCTTGCAGCGAATAAATCAGCAAACCAAAAGAGGTTCCAATAAACATCTTATCTTGATAAGAAAAAACAGTTTCTACATGATTGCTAATATAAATATTTCCCTCCACCTTCCGTGGCGTTCCAGTAGAGAGGTCAATGATGCTCATCTGATTGTTTATCACCGCATAGAGATAAGTATCGTGTAAGGCAAAGCGCGACATAGATTCAAGCCCTTCGCCTGATTTCGCGATCAGGGAAGGATGGCTCTCACTCGAATCGGCGCCGTACGGGATTTCGTCGATTCTTTCTGTGAACAGCCATCCAACCACTACCTGATCGTTTTCAATTCCTTCGATACATAAACTGTAATCGTAGTCATATTCATTATCGATGACAGGAAAAGCATCTGGAAAAATATTTTCGACCCGCCCCTTTAGTACCGGTAGGGAAGGATTGGATAAATCGAACCACACCAAATCTGTATACGAATCGGCGTACAGAAATTGATTGCGAATGATCAAATCACGATTCCCCATCAGCCGGATAAAGCCTATATTTTGCGGGTTGGAAGGATTGGCATTGTTTATGATATGGATTCCTTCATTCGGTTCGGATATATATAGATAAGCCTCATAACTCCCTATTTTCCCATAGGTTTTCAATTCCTGCGGTTGAGAAGTTACTTTTACCGAATTGCGGAATTCTTCACGCGTAATAAAAACCGGCTCATTCACATTATAAGATAGCACTTGATAGGAAGTGTACTCGCATCCTGTCAATAAGCCGGTTAGCAAAAACAAAAAAACTATCTTTCTCATTATCAATTTTAATTCTACCAAGTATACCTGATCCCTCCATTCACTCCCCATGTTAAAGGATGAACGGTTCGTATGTTATAAGGCTGATTATTATCCAAATAATAACTAACCTGAGGTTCCAAATAAAGACTGTAATTTTTTACAATATTATAATCGATCCCTATAGCGACATTCACAGACCATTGCAGTCCTTTTATTTTTTCGTCGGAAGAGGTATCTATCGACATGTTGGTATTGCTGTCGTATCGCGTTTGACTATAATGCGACAATAATCCTTTTTCCACCATAAAACCACCCGAAGCATACACTTCCCACTTCGAACGATTGCCTTGAAAAGGCGAAACAACCAAATAGAGCGGTATACCCAAGTAATGAAGTTCCAGACTTGCTCTCCGTTGCGGAATTTTGTTTTCAAATTTAGAATACAAATAAGAGTAGACCAAGCCGCTTTCGATCGATAAATGGTTGCTCAATCCCCGCCGAACGCTCAATCCAAACGAAAGAGGCGGATAGTGAGTGATCTGAGCAAAATCGTCGGGAGTAAACAATTCATTTTCCAACTGAGAAGGAGCGTTTTGCGAGATAATACTCGATCGCAATAAGCCTCCATTGTTCTCTTCGTTGAAACGAAGGCCATCGTTCATTGCCAGCAGATTGGTTCCTGAACCCGCACGAAGGCCAAAACTTTTGTGCAATTGTTTTTTATGCGGCAATGATAAATTTTGCTGATATTCGTTCTCGTTTAAAGCCGCATTTTCTTCTTTCCGCGAAAAATATTCCGGATTAGAAAAATGCTCCGGATTCATGGATTCAATTTTAGCTATCGGTTGCGTTTCTTGCGCTGGCGTTTCAGTGATTAGGGGCAAATGGTCTTTGCCTTCTTCTCCTATATCAGATGGGGAAAAAACAGAGGTTTCTCCACTTCTTCCGATTGAGTTTTTCCGTGCCTGTACCGGTTGAGTTTGGAGACTTGAAAGCTCATCAGATAATAGAACTTTTTTATCCAATATTTCCGCTGTAACTTTTTTCTCATTATCGGGTAATTGTATTGCTGTTTCATCGTATATTAAATGTTTATTAAATGGAAATATGAGCCACACTAAAGCAATGGACGCAGCAACCGCCGCTCCTCCAATCCACGACAGCCAAAGTTTTTTCTTTGCACGCGCGGCCAATCGTTTTTCAATCTCATTCCACGCGCCCTCGTCCACTGGTAAAGCGTAACTCTTTAGTTTCTCTTTTATAATATGTTCAAAATGGTCGTTACTCATTTCTTTTGCAATTCATTTTCATCTATCCTTTTTGTTATAAAATGGATTTTTCATCCTTTTTGTCCGTATAGTTTTTTTATTTTTACTTGAAGCAATTGTTTTGCACGCGTAAATTGCGACCGCGAAGACGATTCTTCAATGTTCAGCAATTGCCCTATTTCACTGTGCGAATATCCTTCTACCGCATACATATTGAAAACCGTTTTCAAACCGAACGGAAGTTCATTCACACATCGAAGAATTTCATCAGCCGAAAGCTGTTCAACTACCTCTGGATCCACCTGATCGTCTGTTTCCTCATAATCATCCAGCCTCACGCTTGAGCGGAACTCTTTCGTACTTCGCAAATATTCAAGAGCCGACATGATAAATATCTTTTTCATCCACCCTTCGAAAGAACCCGCTCCGGAATAGTCCTTGATTTTAGTAAAAACCTTAATGAATCCCTCCTGTAATATATCCCGGGCGGCTTCTTTCTCATTTACATAACGGACGCAAATTCCCAACATCGCCGGAGCATAAAGTTCATACAATTTTTTCCTTGCCCATGAGTTATTCCCTTTACATCCTGCAATTATTACTTGTTGGTCAGACTCAAGATTGTCCATTTATATTATAGATGAAAAAAGATGGAAAAACGCTGCATTGAAAACGATTTTTTATTGTTTTTTAACAAAAAATGAAAATAAGCTTCAATGTATCCGGAATAAAAGTCTTCACAAAATAGTTTCCTTATAAATAGATTCGCTCAATATCCGGTATAATTCTTGTCGATCCGGATAGTCCCTAAGCATTTCTAAATGCTTATCAATCATATTTTTATCATTTCTTACCGCCGGTCCGGTCTGTGCCAGTATGGGAGGCATTTCTTCCACTTTGGCTGCGGTCTCCCGAATCAAAGGGATCAATACGTCGAAAGGTAAATCGTGCTCTTCCAATATCCGGGCAGCGACAGTATACAGGTAGTTGGTAAAATTGCAAGCAAAGACCGCAGCCAAATGCAATTGCCGCCGTTTTTCGGAAGATAGCCGAATGACTTGATCGGAAAAAGTCGAAGCCATTTTTTCCACTTGGTTTTCATCGTCTCGATTGTTGGCTTCGATAAAAATAGGAATATTTTCGAACGAAACTGCCCGCGTTTTACTAAATGTCTGTAAAGGATAGATAACGCCGTATCGGTCGAAATATCCGGCAAAAACGTCCATCGGAACGCTTCCTGAAGTATGCGCCGCCAGTCCTTCCACCGGAGGAAATACTTTCACAATTTCCGGCAAAGCGGAATCTTTGACGGCAAAAAGATACAAGTCGGCCTCTCGGACTACATCCTGAATTTGCTGGGTATAGGGAACCTGGAGTTTTTCTCCTAAAGCCTTTGCCGAATCCAGGGTACGGCTATATACCTGCATCACCGAATAGCCTTTTTCTTGAAACGCCGTTCCCCATTGCGTCGCTACGTTTCCCGCTCCAATTAATACAACCTCCACCCGAATCAAAGTTTACTGCATGTAATGCATGGTTCCGATATGAAGCTTCTCCCATTGAAGACTTTCTTCGCTGTGCGGTTTTTCGGCTTTTGCTTTGTGGCCAATCGCAATCAGGCATTCCACTGCCAAATTTGAAGGTATTTCCAATAAATCTCTGACAAATTGTTCAGAATCGTAGCCGTCTGCCCGTTCACGCCCTCGTATTTGTACCCAGCAACTTCCCAATCCCAATTCTTCTGCCTGCAACTGAATATAGGTAGCGGCAATAGCGGCGTCTTCCACATACGCTTCACTCGCCAGAGGATCGGTCAATACAGCTACCGCCAAAGCGCAATGGGCTACAAACGCAGATCCCACCGATTTACTGGCCGATAAATTCTGCAACATCTCTTTGTCCTCCACCAAGACAAATTGCCAGGAACGACTGTTTTTGGAAGAAGGAGACATTAAAGCGGCCTTCATAATTAATTCTACCTCCGAAGGCAATAGCGGTTTGTCGGCATATTGTCTGACACTCCTGCGATTAGCGACTAATTCTGCAAAATGGTTCATTTGAATAATTAATAAATAATGATTATTTTTGCGAAAATAAGGTTTTTTGTTTAAATGAAAACGATACATATACAATTATTACTTCTTTTAACATGGATTTTTTCTTTTTTACCGGTTTCTGCACAGTATTCTCCTGCTGAAATCCGATATTCGGTAATGGATTTTCGGGCCTTGCGTTACTATCCCTTCACGACAAACGCCGATTCTATTGTGCGGAAAGTGATGGAACAAGGAACGGAGTCCTCTTCGTCTTCGCCGGCTGTTCACCGGAAAACGTCCATTCAGTTAGTGGCCAACGAGCTATTTTTGGAGGACCAACTGATCCATTTGGTTGCGGCAGACAGTTGGATTTACAAACGCCTCTTTCAACCTTATATGTCCTGGTTGCAATACGCTGTTCCTTTGAAAACGGATGCTCAGGAAACGGCTTTGACTATCGGATTGATAGAGGAAGATCAGAACGACCGGAAGCTTCAGTTGTCCAAACACGAAGGAATTTATGATTTTATCGGAAAACAAAATGTTGCTCGCCTTCTCAAGGAAACCTTAGGAGAAATAGATTTATTCAAGAGCAAAAACAAAGTCATGCAGATGCCTTTCAAAGGTCCGCTCAGTCCCAAACACAAAAATGCTTACCGTTATTTTCTTTCTGCGCAGAAAATGCTTGCAGATCAACCCGTATATGAAATCGCATTTTATCCCAAAAATGCATGCGACCGCGCATTTATCGGTTACTTATATATAACAGCCGACGAACATTATTCATTAGTGAAAGCCAGTTTTACTTTAAGCGATTGGTCGGAAATCAGTTTGGTAAAAAATATTCTGTTTGTACAAACATTTGAAAATAAAGAAAATCGAATATCTCCTATCCATAAAGAATCATTTTTGATGGCAGGTCATGAAATAGCAGGATGCTTTCTGGTCAACCAAACGACGAATTATACGGATACGATAACGTCTTTGAGCGTCTCGGAAAAACAAATAGAGCCGATTGTTCAGATAGCCTCCCAAACCCGCGCATTCAGAAACTGGCAAAATGGAATGTATTTGTTAATGACTGATCATTTAAAACTGGGCGGTAAAAAAGGAAAATTTGAATGGGGGCCTGTCGACGAATCGCTCAGTTACAACCAGACGGAAGGAATCCGGATAAAAGCCGCCGGAAATACGACCCTGAATCTGAACAAGCGTTTTCTTTTCGGCGGCTATTTAGCTTACGGATTCAATGACAAGCGCTTCAAATACAAGGGAGAAGTCGTTTATTCTTTTCTGCCAAAAACAAAAGATATAGGGGAGTTCCCTAAACGGTTATTAAGCGTCTCCTACATTCACGATTTGAATGTTCCCGGGAATGATCTGACAACCAGCAACCGCGACAATATTTTTTATTCTTTTTCCCATTCGTATGACTTGAATCTGTCTTTGCAAAAATTGTTTACCGCTTCTTACGAACAGGAAGGGCCTCGGAATTTTTCATTCAAAATAGGCGGACAACGTCTGTACGACCGCCCCGTGGGAAGCATACAATATGTGAAAGGAAACGGGGATCGAATCGTCCCGCACGTCACTTCTTCGGAATTGAATTTTTCCCTTCGGTATGCTCCGAACGAAATGTTCTTCCAAAACAGGGAAAGCCGCTGGTATATTCATCGTGGGGCCATCGAATTTAACATTCGCCACCGGATCGGCATCAAAGGTTTTTTGGGTTCGGATTATGGCTATCAGATTACCGATTTCAGTATTTTCAAGCGATTTTATTTTCCTCAACACATTGGAACGATGGATGTCCAGCTTTCGGGCGGAAAAGTATGGAGCCGCGTCCCTTTTCCGCTGCTGTTTATTCCCATAGGAAATATCAGCTATATTTTCAAGGAAACCGATTACAACCTCATGAATTACTACGAATTCGTCATCGACCGGTTTATTGCAGGAAACATCGATTGTCAATTCAATTGGTCGCCTTTCCGATGGTTTTCCAGGAGCAAATGGTTTTCTGGAAACACAATCAAAACCACTTTTGGGTTAAGAACAATCTATGGACCCTTGTCTTCCAACAACGACCCTCGACTGCATCCCGATTTATTCCGGTTCAGCCAAGGGGTAAGACCCTTGGACAATGAACCTTATGCAGAAATGAATATCGGATTTTCCAATATTTTCAAATTGTTCCGCGTGGAATGGGTACGGCGTTTGTCTTACCTCGAACCCAGCGGGTTGGGGAAAAAGGTCAACAAAGCCTCCCTGCTTGTAACAACTACGTTTTCTTTTTGAAGATTTACGTTTTTTCCGTTCCTCTAAGATTGTTTACTTGTTTTGATCGCCTGGATTATCGCATGGGAGAAGCCATTGGCTTCCAGTTCGTTTAATCCTTTGATGGTGATTCCGCCCGGCGTTGTAACTTTATCTATTTCCGTTTCGGGATTTTCTTTGGTTTCATCCAGCAAAGCCGCGGCTCCCAACATAGTTTGGACGATCAAATTTTGCGCATATTTCGGATAAAAACCCAATTCGACGCCCGCTAAGGTAGCCGCACGAACATAGCGGAACAAATAGGCTATTCCACAAGATGTTAAGGCAGCTCCGGCCTCCATCTTGTTTTCGTCCATGCAAATGGTGGTTCCCAATTCGTCGAAAATCCGTACCATCAAAGCTTGCTGTTCCGGAGACGCATTTTGCGAAGCCATTAAGGTAACGCCTTGCCCGACAGCAATGGCTGTATTAGGAATCAAGCGGAAAAGCGTCGGCCATGCATTTTCGTCCTCTACCTTCTGAAGCGTTTCGTTCATCTCGTTGATGGTGACTCCTGCCGCAATGGATATCAGTATTTGTTTAGAATAATCCATCCGAAATTTGATGTTTAAAAGCACATCCCGAATCACCCATGGTTTGACTGCCAAAAGTACAATATCGGCGTTTTCCACACTGTCGTATATTTCCACTGCGGTGTGAATGGCCGGATTGAAATCGTTTATTATTTTCAAAGGTTCTTCCCGAACATCAATCACAGTGATATCGCTCGGTCGAAAAACACTTCCTCGAACTAAACCGCGAACCATGGCTCCTCCCATGTTTCCGCCTCCAACGACAACTATTTTCATGTTTTTAATTTTTAATATTATTTTTTCATTATCTGCGCTCATCTGTTTCCTCGGCGTCATCTGCGTTCTTATAACACCCTATTTAACCGTTTCAAGAATTCGTTTGCTAATTCTTTACTCAAACACAAAGGAGGCAACAACCGGAAAACGTGTATTCCCGTAGCGCCTGTAAATACTTTTTCCTGAAACAACAACTGGTCGCGCGCTTCCCGGATCGGTTGTTCCAATTCGAGACCGATCATCAATCCTCGTCCACGCACCTCTTTGATTGCCGGTATTTTTTTTAATTCGCAAATCAGATAGCCGCCCACTTGCGCGGCATTTTCGATCAGATTTTCTTCTTCCATTGCGTCCAATACCGCGATAGCGGCGGCGCAAGCCAAATAATTTCCACCAAAAGTAGACCCCAGTTGTCCAGCGACAGCTGTGAAACGGGGTGAAATCAGAATCCCCGAAACAGGAAATCCATTCCCCATGCCTTTGGCTATTGTAATGATATCCGGACGGATTTCTGCTTCCTGATGTGCAAAGAACAGGCCTGTACGGCCATATCCCGACTGTATTTCATCCAGAATCAGAATGGTATCCGTTTCGTCGCAAATTTTACGAAGTTCTTTAAGAAACTCGGAATCCGGAACTATAATTCCGCCAATACCTTGAATGCCCTCGATAATGACAGAGGAAACGTCGTTCTTCTTCAACGTTTCTCTGACAGCGTCTATATCGTTCAAAGGCAAAAAGACCACTTCCAAATTTTCGTTGACAGGCGCCCGGTAGATAGCGCAATCCGTTACGCCAACGGCCGCAGACGTTCGTCCATGAAAAGAAGAACGGAAGGCGACTACTTTTTTTCTTTTGTTATAAAAAGAAGCTAGTTTCAAGGCGTTTTCGTTGGCCTCAGCCCCCGAATTCACCATGAATAAGGAATAATCCGGATAACCGGAAGCTTTTCCCAACTTCTCTGCATACTCGTTTTGCAAAGGAATCAACACCGAATTGGAATAAAATCCAATTTTTTCCAACTGGCGAGTCATTTTTGCAATGTATCCGGGATGCGAATGGCCAATGGAAATAACCGCATGACCGCCATAAAAATCCAAGTATTCGTTTCCTTCCTTGTCATATATTTTGCAACCCCGAGCATAAACCGGTTCAATAGGCCAGCGAGGGTATACATCGAAAATTTTCATATTGATTGTTTAATTGAATTATAAATAAATTAACAATTCATAATTCGTAATTTATATTAAAATGCTGTTGGTTTTAAGTTCAAACCGGTTTTTTCATCCAAGCCAAACATCAAGTTGAAATTTTGCACGGCTTGTCCGGACGCACCTTTCAACAAATTGTCTATAATCGAAACAATTAACAATTTGCGGTCGTGCTTTTCCAAATACAACAGGCATTTATTTGTATTGATTACTTGCTTCAAATCGAGTTCCCTATCTGTAACAAAGGTAAAAGGTTGATCCGCATAAAAATGAGTATATAAGTTCATTATCTCATGGATCGGTAAACCGCATTCAGTATAAACCGTAGCAAAGATGCCGCGCGTAAAATTCCCTCTTACAGGAATAAAGTTGATAGCGGACTTGTATCGGGGCTGAAGTTGGCCAATCGTCTCGTTGATTTCTTTTAAATGCTGATGATTAAACGCTTTATATACCGAAAGATTATTGTCGCGCCAACTGAAATGAGACGTTCCGGACGCTTGCACGCCGGCTCCTGTGGAACCGGTAACCGCATGCACATGAATTTCGCTGCGCAACAAATGTTCATACGCTAAAGGCAACAATGCCAATTGGATCGCGGTTGCGAAGCATCCGGGGTTAGCAACGCGTTTCGCTTGTTGAATGCTGGATCGATTCAATTCCGGCAGGCCATAAATAAATCCTTCCGCGTTTTCCCTTTTCCGGAAATCCGTTGATAAATCAATGATTTTCAGTGTTTCCGGAATATCGTTGCTTTCCATGAATTTTCGACTGTCGCCATGAGCGGAACACAAAAACAAAGCGTCGATTCCCCAGTCTTTGCGAGCGTTCGAAGGCAACTCGCCCGAAAAAACAGTATCCATATCGCCGATCAAACCTTCGTGGATGTCGGTGATTCGACGTCCTGCCTGACTACTGCTGTGTATAAATTGTATTTCTACTTCCGGATGATGAATCAATAAGCGAATCAATTCGCCGGCAGTATATCCAGCGCCTCCGATGATTCCCGCTTTAATACTCATTCTTCCGGTTTTTCTTTTGCACTTCGTAATAAATCTTAGTTGGAATCGCCATCATTTTAATAAATCCTTTGGCATCTTCCGGCGTCCATGCCCTGTTGATTTCACCATATTCGCCAAAATCGGTCTTCATCAGGTCGAAATCGCTTTCTACCCCTATCGAAGAAAAATGATAAGGACGAAGAAGCAAGCGAACCGTTCCAGTCACTTGTTGTTGCGAATGGAGAAGAAACGCCTCCATATCGCGCATCACCGGTTCGAGGTATTGGGCTTCATGCAAAAACATTCCGTACCAATTTCCGATCTGGTCTTTCCAATACTGTTGCCACTTAGATAAAGTATGCTTTTCCAAAAGTTTATGGGCATGAATGATTGTTAACGAAGCGGCGGCTTCAAAACCGACGCGGCCTTTAATGCCGATAATTGTATCGCCCACGTGCATATCGCGGCCAATGGCGTAACGGGAAGCTATTTTTTCAATATCCTGAATGGCTTTCACTTTATCGGTATAGACTTGGCCATTCACAGCCGAGATTTCGCCTTCGGTAAAAGAGATGCTCAATACTTCTTCTCCATTTTCCTGTAATTGAGAAGGATAAGCTTCTTCAGGCAAAGTTTGTTCCGATCGCAAAGTTTCCTTTCCTCCAATGCTTGTTCCCCATAAACCTTTATTGATCGAATATTCCATTTTCGTAAAATCCGCCTCGAAACCATGTTCTTTCAGGTAATTGATTTCATCCTCGCGGCTAAGAACCATATCACGCGTGGGCGTAAGGATTCCGATTTCGGGCGCCAGCACCTCAAATGTCAAATCAAAACGAACTTGATCGTTTCCTGCGCCCGTACTTCCATGAGCTACATAATCGGCGCCAATTTCCTGAGCGTAACGGATGATAGCAATCGCCTGAAAAATACGTTCCGAACTCACCGAAATGGGATAAGTCCCGTTGCGAAGCACATTCCCGAAAATCATATATTTGATACTTTTTTCGTAATATTCATTTGCAATATCCAGCGTCGTATGCCGGACAGCTCCCAAACGGTAAGCCCGTTCTTCTATCTTTTTCAAATCTTCGGAAGCAAAACCGCCTGTATTGGCCAAAGCGGTATAGACTTCATATCCTAATTCTTGCGATAAATACATGGCACAGAACGAGGTATCAAGTCCCCCACTGTACGCTAAAACCACTTTTTTTTTCTTCATCTGAACCTATTTTATTTTTTAATTGTCATACAGAATGCAAAAAATGTTCTCATTCTTCCTTTTTTCCAAATTCTGCTTTTTAATGTCTGTGAAGCGCCGGATCGTACAACATTGCCGTGCAAATACAATACTTCCGGTTGGTGCGTTCCAGAATATCATAATTCACGCATCCCTGGCATCCTCTCCAGAATGCATCGTCGTCGGTTAACTCGGCATAAGAAACAGGAATATAACCCAAATCGGTATTGATTTTCATGACGGCTGCGCCAGAAGTCAAACCAAATAATTTGGCATCCGGAAACCGCATCCGCGACAATTTGAACGATTCTTCCTTGATTCTGCGCGCAAGCCCCTGCCGACGGTAAGGTTCTGCGACTACCAATCCCGAATTGGCCACATATTGTTTATTTCCCCAACTTTCGATGTAACAGAATCCGGCAAAATCGTCTTCATCCAAAGCAATGATCGCTTTTCGTTCCCGCATTTTCAACTCCAAATATTCGGCAGTACGTTTGGCTATTCCTGTTCCGCGAACTTTTGCCGCATCCTTAATCGCTTTTAATATGGTTGGCACATATTTGATGTGGCTGTCATCAGCAATTAGTATTTTGATTCTACTGTTCATTGTTTATAAATTTAAAAGAATGAGATATAATAAATGAATTGCTTCCAAAGGCATTCTATAAATAAATGTTCGATTCTCTCAATGCAGCCAGAATTTGATTTTTGTCGAAACCTTCCTTCGGTATCACCAAAATGGTATCGTCGCCTGCAATGGTACCTAAAATAGCATACGATATACGGTTGTCGATATCGAAAGCAACGCCCATCGCATAGCCCGGACGCGTTTTGATTACCGCCAAGTTATTCGAAAAATCTACCGAAAGGATATCGGCGCTCCTTTCCCCTCCGCCTTCTGGATTATTGTTTTCCTTTGAAAAGTTTTTTTCTCCTGAAATCGCATACAGATAATTTCCTTTTGCATCTGGTAACTTAACTAATTTGAGCTGCTTAATATCTCGTGAAAGAGTAGCTTGAGTAATTTTAAATCCTCTTTTCTGCAAAAGAACCAGCAAATCCTCCTGGCTGCGGATAGAATGCCGGCCTACTAATTCCAAAATGGCGGTCAAACGTTTTACCTTTTTTGTTATCATGTATAAATATGCTAAAATAGCCCGCAAATTTATACAATTTTTTTATCGCTTGTATCTATTCTATAATTTTATTTTCAACAAAAAAAACATTATTTTTGTGACTAAATTAAAAAATATTTGTGTCATGAAAAATTTGCTTATTCTTTTCATTATTGTTTTTGGTCTTTATTCGTGTGGAAGCGTGCCAATTACGGGACGCCGCCAGTTGAATCTTGTATCCGATAGCGAAGTTTTATCGCTCAGTTTACAACAATACGGCGACTATATCAAGACGGCGAAAAAATCGACCGACAAGGCATCCATCGCCTTAGTAGAAAAAGTAGGTCAAAGGATCGCGGGTGCGGTAGAAGCCTATTTCAAATCTACGGGACAAGAAAAATTGTTGGAAGGTTACCAATGGGAATTTAATTTGGTAGATGATCCTCAAGTGAATGCTTTTTGCATGCCGGGCGGTAAAATTGTAGTGTACACCGGTATACTACCTTATACAAAAGATGAAACAGGACTGGCTGTCGTTTTGGGTCACGAAGTAGGTCATGCCATTGCAAAACATGCCAACGAAAGAATGTCTCAGCAAATGGCTGTCCAGTATGGAGGAGCGGCGGTCGGCGCGGCTTTAGGAAAATCTTCCGCTGTGATTCAAACCATTGGAACGCAGGTATATGGATTAGGAGCGCAGGTGGGCGTGATGTTGCCTTTCAATCGGAAACAAGAATTGGAAGCCGATCATTTGGGACTCATCCTTATGGCCATTGCCGGATACGATCCAAGTTATGCTATCCCATTCTGGGAAAGGATGTCTCAGCAAGGAGGAAGCAAAACGAGCGAACTTTTAAGCACTCACCCTTCCGACAATACCCGTATTGCTGAAATTCGGAAAGCGCTTCCCGAAGCAATGAAGTATTACAATGGACAAGGAAGTAATCCCGCCTCAAAAAGCGGCACGACCAGCAGTCAATGGCGTTTTTAAACCGTAATACCCATTTTCTTCATGAGAAATGTGGCATTCATGTTTTGAGCTATTCCTTCTCGCAATTGATAGGAGAAGGATAGCTCATCGCCTTGAATATCGGCTTCGAAACAGTAATTTCTCACTTTTCCGGGGAATTCTTTTTCGAGACTTCCCAGCAGCAAATCGTGCGTGGCGATGATTCCGCAAGTTTGCAAAGAGATAAACTGTTGAACGAGAGCAAGAGAACCTTTTTGTTTGTCGACTGAATTTGTGCCTTTCAGAATTTCGTCCAGAATAATGAATACTTTTTCGCCTGCCTGCAGTCGGTCGATAATCACTTTCAATCGTTTAAGTTCCGCAAAGAAATACGATTCATGATCGTTTAAGGAATCGGATGTGCGCAAACTCGTTATCAATAAGGCGGGGGAGAACGTTAGCGATTCCGCACAAACGGACGAACCTATGCATGCCAACACAAAATTAACGCCGACGGTTCGCAGATACGTACTTTTTCCAGCCATATTTGCTCCGGTAACCACCAGAAACAAAGGAGCTTTTTCAATAAAAACATCATTCCTTACGCACTGTTTCATGAGCGGATGCCCCAGACGCCGACCTTCCATCCGAAAATACGTATCGGTACACTCCGGAAACGCATAATCCGGATGATTAAATACAAAAATTCCTAAGGAACAATAAGCGTCGAATTCACCCATGATTTTAATCCAATGCAAAAGATTTTTCCCCCGCTTGTCTTTCCATTCTTCCAATTGGATCGATTTCTGTATATCCCACAGCAATAGCGGATTCAATAAAAGAAAAACCAGCATGTTGCCCCGCTGTTCCAATTCGCTGGTTAATTGCGCCAGTTTTTTGAGATCGGCAGACGCTTTCCGTTTATCCTGCAAAAAAACCGACTGCAATTCGTTCAGTCTTTTCGATTGAAAGGACTCGCATTCTACTGCCTGAATCAATTCCAAATAATTTTGAAGCAAGTCTACTTTCCGGCATACCGTTTTTTGTAAGCGGTTTATTTTCTTCGCTTGGCTTTCGCTGATCAGCAAAGCAAGAAGGTACATCCCGATCAATCCTTTCGGAGGAAAAACCGCACAAACGGTCAACAAAATCAGGACTGCCCAAAGCAAGGGGAGAGCGATTTGAGCCGCTTTCCATTTTTTTCGAGACCCAATTCCATCCGAATGTTTCACGAAATCTTCGATTTCCTTATCGTCCGAGCTTTTACATGGATTGATTAATCCCAAAATCTGAAAATGATGAATGAAATTTTGCTTCCGGCTCAATTCCTTGACCGCTTCTTGGCGTACGGCAATGTCGGCAACTTTCCGCAAAGGATTTTCAAACCATTCAATCAAAACCTGTTTGCCATAATTTGTACCAGTGCGGTTCATGGATTGAAACAAGGAATGATTTCCGAAAATATCCAAATCCGTGCTAAACAAATGAAGCGGATTGAGTTTTTCAGGCGCGCCGTCGAAAGCCGAAAAATCATAATCCAAAGCTTTCAATTCGTTTTTGCCGCATTGGATAGCCGTTTCCTGATACTGTTTTTTCCGCTGCAAACGATTATAGCGAAGCAATAAGGCTAAAAAGCAAGCAGTTCCAGCCAACAAAACCAAAATAATTATTCCGCTTCCTCCCGATCGTAAGCTGTAGGCTAAGACAATCGTTCCCAGAAAAACCAACAACCGGGCCATGGCCATTGAAAACAAACTTTTTTTCGTTGCAGACAACTGAATCTGGTTATTTTTTACTCGTTCTTTGTAGTAGTGGGAAACAGATTGGTTCATAAAATCTCTTTGATCATGTGAATTTTGAATTGATAAAGCGTTAAGACGATGCGCCTATTTTCTTGACCTGAAGGTAAATTTCATCCGTTTAAGGCTGAAAACTTTCTAAATCAATAGCGTAAGACGGTTCCCTCCGAATCGGAATGGAATCTAAAATAAAGCCTTTTCAGGCCTTGATGCCATACGTAAAAAAAAAAGCTGCTCAAAAAATTTTTTTTGAACAGTCTCTTCCTTTTTTCTGAGCCACTGACCAGATTCGAACTGGTGACCTACGCGTTACGAATGCGTTGCTCTACCGACTGAGCTACAGTGGCCAATATTTTATTGTATCAATCCTTTCAAAAATGTATTCAATTCTTTCTCTACATGTCCCCAAAAATCCCCTTCTAACTTCAGGGTATCATCGTCTATAAAAATCAGTTCATCAGTCACAATAAAATCGGCGTCAATCAAATTAACCGAAAAAGGTTTGCAAATAAACTTTTTCTCGAAAACATGTTCTTTTTCCAATTCTTTGAGAACAAACTTAGCAGCAAACCGCACTTCCTTGAGAGAATCGTCGTCTAATAGAATATTTTTATCTGTTAAATTGACGGAATACAATGGATTCTCCGTATCGTCAAAAAAGTTCAGCATCTGGTTTTCTACATCGTAATAGATGTATAAGTCGCTTAAAGAACCTCCTGCATCAGCGAGTTGATAATTTTCAAGGCTTTTTACGACTGCAACTTTCAATTCAGACTCCAGACTTTTATTGATTGCTTTCATGCGGCAAAGGTAAATAAAAATTAAAGAAAACACAAATTCTTAACTTTGAAAAAATAAAACCGAAAAGAAAGCATTGTTTGTATAAATTGCCAATTTTTTTGAACTTTATTGGACAAAGGTTTGCAAAAGTCGTCGAACCGGTTTACTTTTGTAAGCATTATATTATTATACCGGACTAAAGAGGTGGTTGAGCATAATCTAAATTCTAATAAAAATATGAAACAATTTATGTTATTTTCCTTTCTATGGCTGATTTTTGGTTTATTTGCACAGGCGCAGAGCGTCTTAGAGAAAACCCCTCGTCGGGGATTTGATGTTGTAAAGAACGGCGCTCTTCAAGGCTTGCACGACGGATTCGATTACGAACTGTGGTGGGATAGCGGCGATGTCGATATGATCCTGAATGAAGGAGGTACATTCGAGTGCAGTTGGAACAATATCAACAATGCTCTGTTCCGTACAGGCAAAAAATTCGACTCTACCAAAACTTACGAAGAAATGGGTACTATGTCTCTCAATTATAGCTGCGACTACCAGCCGAACGGCAATTCGTATCTATGCGTCTACGGTTGGTCTGTTGATCCGCTGGTAGAGTTTTACATTGTAGAAGCATGGGGACATTGGCGTCCGCCCGGTGCAGAATCCATGGGGACTATCGAAATGGACGGCGGCACGTACGATATCTATGAGACTACGCGCGTCAATCAACCTTCCATTCAGGGCGACACGACTTTTCAACAATACTGGAGCGTTCGTACCGAGAGAAAAACCAGCGGGACCGTATCTGTCAGCGAACATTTCAAAGCGTGGAAAGCAATGGGTTTGGAGTTGGGAAAGTTATATGAGGTTGCGCTGTGCGTCGAAGGCTATCAGAGCAAAGGAACTGCCAATGTATACGACTTTACGCTGACCATTGGCGACGCCACGTTTGGCGCAAAAGATAAAAATGCTCCGCTTTTCACTCAATTTACCTATCGCGGCGATGATCCGGTATACAAGGAAAATCCTTTGAAGCCAGATGAATTTTATACGCCGATCTTGCAAGGATGTTATCCTGATCCGAGCATTACGCGCAAAGGAAATGATTATTATTTGGTGACTTCGTCGTTTGTCATGGTTCCGGGAGTACCCATTTTTTATTCCAACGACTTGGTAAATTGGCGGCAAATAGGGCATGTACTCGATCGTCCGTCACAATTGAAAGTACAGGATGCCGGCATCAGCTCCGGTATATACGCTCCGCAAATTCTGTACAATCCGTATAACGATACGTTTTATATGATTACCACGCATATTGCCGCCGGTTTAGGCAATATCGTCGTAAAAACCAAAGATCCGGCCCAGGGATGGAGCGATCCTTTCAAACAGCAATTTGATGGAATCGATCCGTCGCTTTTCTTCGACGACGATGGGAAGGCATACATAGTTCACAATGACGCTCCGGATCGTGGAAAAGAACAGTATGAAGGACATCGCGTCATTAAAATTTGGGAATACGATTTGGAAAAAGATCAGGTGATTCCCGGTACCGATCAAATGATTGTGGACGGCGGCGTGGACATTACCCAAAAACCCATTTGGATTGAAGCGCCTCATATCTATAAGAAAAACGGACGTTACTATCTTATGTGCGCCGAAGGCGGTACTGCCGACTGGCACAGCGAAGTGATTTTTGTGAGCGATCATCCCAAAGGACCTTACATTCCTGCCGGCAGCAATCCCATTCTTACCCAAAGATATTTGTCGCAGGACCGGAAAAATAAGGTTGAGTGGGCGGGTCATGCTGATTTAGTTGAAGGCCCAGAAGGAAAGTATTATGGCGTTTTTCTGGCCATTCGTCCCAATGAAAAAAACAGGGTCAACATAGGCCGTGAAACATTTATATTGCCGGTAGACTGGAGCGGCGATTTTCCCGTTTTTGAAAATGGATTGATTCCTTTGTCTCCTAAATTGAAAATGTCTTCGGGAACATCCAACCAAACAGGCGAAAATGGATTTTTTCCCAATGGAAATTTTACGTTTGCCGATGACTTTACTTCCGACAAGTTGGATGATCGCTGGATTGGAGTCAGAGGAGGACGCGAGGATTTTATCCACAGGAACACAAGCGGTTTAAGAATCAAACCGTTCCCCGTAAATATACGAGAAGCAAAACCTACTTCTACTCTTTTTTACAGACAACAGCACAACAATTTCGAGGCAACCGTAACGATAAACTACAAGCCGGCTTCGGCTTCCGAACTGGCAGGTTTGGTATGTTATCAAAGCGAGTCGTTTAACTATGTATTGGGCGTCACGCGAAAAGAACAGGATGATTGTATTGTACTTGTACGAACCGAACGCAAAGACAGCCAAAATAAATCTACTGTCGTCGCTTTCGAAAGGGTAGATTTAAGTAAGCCGATAAAATTACAGGTAAAAGCTCAGGGAGACAATTATCAGTTCAATTATGCAATTGGCGATGGCGATTTGAAAAATTTGGGCGGTATTGTTTCGGGAGATATCCTTTCAACCAACATTGCAGGCGGATTTACAGGCAGTCTGATTGGTTTGTATGCCACATCGGCAAATGATATCACGTCGTTTTAAGAGGACACGTAAATGACGCGCCTTATCTAAATGAACGCAGATTTTAATTTTATTTTTTATCTGCGTTCATTCGTATAGGATGTGTTATTTGCGTTCTATTTCAACCTTTTTATATACTTTATCACTCGAGTTATACTGAAAGCCAATAAACCCAATACTACAATTGTCAAGACGAGAACGCCCGGCAAGAAAATATCTTTGCCGGCAGCCCTATCTTCAATAAATAATTTTATAAACGTTCCTATGGCTACTATACAACATAAACTGATGATACCCCACACAATAAGATTCTTTATAAAAATAAACTTTTTTACGCTTTCTTTCATAGACATTTTCTATATTTAATTATTTACAATCACTACGGATCGACTAAAATTTCAAAAAGAAGCAAAGGTAGTCAAAAAATTTAGTCAGTCAGCCGCTATTCAAACAAATCATCAAACGGTAAGAATCTTAACGAAACTCAACATTTCCGCTGCAAAGCGTGTAATTGGAACTTATGAATTAAATTTCGCCCCAGTTGATTTAATACACGATTTTTTTAATCCATTCCCATTTTTTCCATTAATTTTTTTACCGCTTCTTCCGGACTGTTGGTTTCTACCAATAAACTGATAAATTGGCTGCCGATAATGGCTCCAGCTGCATTTTCAAAAGCTGCCGCAAGCGTTTCCTTGTTGGAAATTCCAAAACCAATCAAACGCGGATTCCGCAAATTCATGTGGTTGATACGTCGAAAATAAGCTTGCTTTGTTTCGTCAAAAGTATTTTGCGCGCCGGTGATTGCCGCCGAGGAAACCATATAAATGAAACCATCGGTATGCGTATCTATCTGGCGTATGCGTTCTTCAGATGTTTCAGGCGTAATCAACAAAATCATTTTCAAATCGTATAAATCGGCAACAGGTTTATATTCCATCAAATAATCTCTGAAAGGCAAATCCGGAATAATCATTCCAGAAATACCCGTTCGTTGACAATCTTTGCAGAAATTTTCAAAACCATATTGCATGACCGGATTCAAATATCCCATCCAAATCAGAGGAATATGAATTTCATTCTGAGCGGATTCTAACTGGGAAAAAAGAATTTTCAGGCTCATGCCGTTGCGAAGGGCAGAAGCGCTGCTTTTTTGAATAACCGGCCCATCGGCCATCGGATCGGAGAATGGCATTCCAACTTCAATCAAATCGACTCCTTTTTCCTGCAATTCTTTGATAATCTGAACGGTATCATTCAATTGAGGAAATCCTGCCGTAAAATAAACCGAAAGAATGCCTCTGGTCTTACGTTGAAATAAAGCATTTATTTTGTTCATTGTTATGTGTACCTATATTTGCTATGATCTATTTTTCTTCCATTTTTCGTTTTCTAAAGGAACCTCGCCGACAGGCAATTTATTAGCCTGAATAAAAGGCAAAAGAAAGTCTTGTATCCGGCTAATATCTTTCAAACCGGGTGAAATTTCAAACCGGCTATTCAAATCAACCGCATACAACTGAGGAATATTGCATTGCCGGATGATTTCAAAATCGTTCTTGTCGATGCCTCCGCTTAAAAAAAACGGTTTTTTACTTGAATAGGAGCTAAGAATTCGCCAATCGAATTTTTTTCCGGAGCCGCCATACAGAGGCGTTCGGGCGTCGAACAGGAAATAATCGCAAACGGTTTCATAGCAAGCGGTTTTTTCCAAATCTTTCCCCTTTTCAATTTGAAAAGCTTTAATGATTTTTATTCCTTTATCCTTCAATCTTTTGCATAAATCTGGCGATTCCGATCCATGCAATTGAAGCATTTGCAATCCGTATTGTTCCTTTTTTTTCCATATATTTTCTTCGTTTTCATCCACAAAAACGCCTACCTTTTGTACGTTGGACGGGACAATGCCTAACTCGCCTGCATTCAAGCTGCCGGCATATCGGGGCGACTTTTCATAAAAAATCAAGCCTATCAGGTCGATCGGAAGGCGCAACAAATCGTTTATATTGTCTGGATATTTCATCCCGCAAACTTTTATTTTCATATAGCGCACTCAGTTTTTTATTCAGTCAATCAAAATGGGTGATAAACTCCTGCAAGGCTTGTCCCGGATGATCTTTTTTCATAAAAATTTCCCCCATCAAAAAGCCGTTAAAACCTTCAACTAAGAGATGCTTTATCGTTGCAGGATCAGAAAGTCCGCTTTCCGAAATTTTGAAATATTCATCCGGTATTGGATGCGCCAAATCGAGACTGCATTGAACATCTGTATCGAATGTCTTCAAATTCCGGTTATTAATTCCCACTACATCCACTAAAGGCTGGATATAATCCAATTCGTCGCGGTTGTGAATTTCCAACAAAACTTCCATATCTAATTCATGAGCAATCGCAGAAAATTGCAAAGATTCTTCCTTTGTCAAACAGGCTGCAATCAATAAAACAACGTCTGCGCCCAAAACTTTGGACTGGTATATCTGGTAAGCATCCACAATAAAATCTTTCCGCAAAATGGGTATTTTCGTAACCGCTTTTCGCGCTTTTTTGAAATCGGAAAAAGAACCGCCAAAAAACGATTCGTCGGTCAAAACAGAAATCGCCGCAGCGCCTGCATCTTCATACTCTTTTACAATCGTTTCCACACAAGCGTTGGGATGTATCCAGCCCTTGGACGGTGACCGACGTTTGAATTCGGCTACAATACCCGGCGGCGAATCGGCCAACGACTGCCGAAACGAAATTTTTTCGTGCGCCCAAACATGCAGCAAATTTCTCAGATGCGAAAGAGAAACGGCATCCTTTTGCCGAGCTACTTCCAAGCGTTTGCGAGCGCAAATGGTTTCAAGAATGTTCATCTGTTTATCAACTGTTTAATTCTAAAAATCGCTCCCATGTTTTTCTCGCTTTTCCAGATTCCAGCGAATCCCGCGCTATTTCGATGCAAGTTTGCATATCCAATTGAGGCTCAATTGTTTGAATAGCTACCGCCGAATTGATCAACACAACGTTTTTTCGGGCTTCCGTCGTTTCGTTATGGATCACTTCATCCAATATCCGGGCGGCTTTTGGAGGCGTATCTCCACCATACAATTCAAGCGGATCTATCTTCTGAAAACCCAATTGTTCGGGCGTATACATATTTTCCTCGTAATTGCGAATGATTTTGAAAGCGCTGGTCAATGATATTTCATCATAACCATCGAGACTGTGGACAATCGCAAATTCATTGCCGCTTTCCTGGTAAATATAATTATACAAACGCGCCATTTTCAAATCATAAACTCCCAAAACCTGCCGTTTGGGCAGCACGGGATTCACAATAGGCCCCAAAATATTAAAAAATGTTCTAACAGCCAGTGATTTACGTACAGGAGCAACAATTTTCAAAGCCGGATTGAACAATGGGGCATGAAGATAGGCAAAATGAGTTTCGTCCAATGATTTTTTGTGTAAATTTATATCTTTGGAAAATTTCACTCCGTGTTCTTCCATCACATTCGACGCTCCGCTCACGGAAGTCGCCCCATAGTTTCCGTGTTTCACTACTTCGTATCCGGCCCCTGCGGCGACTAAACAGGCGGCTGTCGAAATATTGAACGTATTTTTTCCGTCGCCTCCGGTGCCTACAATATCAATTGGATTATAATCTCTTAATTCGTCCATGTTTACGCGCATTTCCAATAATGCCTCGCGAAAGCCGAGAATCTCGTCCACACTGACGCTCCGCATGAAATAAACTGTGATAAAGGCCGCAATCTGACTTTCGTTGTATCGGCCTTCCGCCATATTCGTCAAAATAGTCTTCGCTTCGTCGCGCGTCAAGTATTGATGTTCAAACAAACCATTCAATACCTCCGAAAATGTTTTTTGTGTCATCTTTTTAACTATTAACCATTCAAAAATCGAGCAACAATTTCTTTACCATAAGGCGTCAATATCGATTCGGGATGAAATTGCAGACCGTGTACCTCCCATTTTTTGTGCTTCAAGGCCATAATTTGTCCCTTTTCGTCTGTTGCCGTAACGGTCAATTCCGCCGGAAAATCCTCGTTGCTGACCAACCATGAATGGTATCTCCCTGCCTCAAAACTTTCGGGCAAACCGTCGAAAATCCGATGAGGAGCAATAACTTTGACCGGAGTAGCTACTCCGTGGTATACATCTTCCATGTTAATCAACTTCCCTCCGAAAGCTTCTGCAATGGCCTGATGTCCCAAACAAATGCCTAACAAACTTTTGGTCGGAGCAAATTGTCGGATCAATGGAAGCAACAAACCGGCTTCGCTCGGAATTCCCGGTCCGGGCGACAAAATGATCTTGTCGAACTTTTCGATTTCTTCCAAGCGGATTTTATCATTTCGGTGGACTTCCACCTCCTTGTATCCCAATTCTTTCACTAAGTGTGCTATATTGTAGGTAAAAGAATCGTAATTATCAAAAATCAATATTTTCATGTGTTTCGCAAACTTCAATTGATTATTTTTTCCGCAGCGTCAATCGCTTTCTTCAAAGCGCCCAATTTATTATTTACTTCTTGCAGTTCGGATGCTTCCTGAGAACGGGAAACGATTCCGGCTCCCGCCTGGTAGTACAATACATTATTTTTGCTGAGAAAGGAACGAATCGTGATGGCTTGATTCAAATCGCCGTTTAATCCAACGTAACCGATCGATCCTCCATAAGCGCCCCTGTTGTAAGGTTCTATCTCGCGAATCAATTCCATAGCGCGTACTTTCGGCGCTCCCGAAAGAGTACCTGCCGGAAAAGTATCCGCATAAATCTGAAGCGTATTGCTTCCCTCTTTCACTTCGCCTACAACCCTCGAAACTAAGTGAATGACATGCGAATAATATTGCACCTCTTTGTAAAAATCTACATGGACATTTTCTGCATTTTTACTTAAATCGTTTCGCGCCAAATCGACCAGCATCACATGTTCGGCATTTTCTTTGGGATCATTCAATAAATCTTGAGCCAGTTCTTTATCTTTTTCGTCGTCGCCCGTCCGTTGAAAAGTTCCAGCAATGGGATCGATATACGCCCGTTTTCCGGAAATCCGGCAATGCGTTTCAGGACTTGAACCAAAAATACGAAAAGAACCAAAATCAAAATAAAACAGATAAGGAGACGGATTGATGGAACGTAAAGCACGATATACTTTGAAATCGTCGCCCGAAAAGGCTTGCGAAAAACAGCGGGACAAAACAATTTGAAAAACGTCGCCTCGTTTGCAGTGTTGAATTCCCTGCCTCACCATGGAGCGGTACGTTTCGTCGCTGACAAGCGATTTTTCTTCTCCTTTCGTAGAAAAATTGTAAGAAGCATAATTTCGATTGTTCAAAATAGCCAGTACTTCATCCATTCGGCTGGCTTCTTCTTCCATCGCATTTTCTATAATGGTCATTTCATTTTTAAACTGATTGACCACAATAATGTAGCGGTAAAAAATGTAAACCATATCAGGAATCATACTTCCTTCAAAATTACTTTTACCCGGGACAATATCTTCGAAATATTGAACAGCGTCGTAAGCTGTATAACCGAAAAAACCATTGTAAGTAGTCGTATTCCCATCGTTTTTTCTTTCAAAAGAACGAATAAACTGGTTCAACAACAAGGGAATCGATTCTCCTTTTTCCAATCTTCTTTCTTTCCTGCTTTTATCAGGATACTCCATGCAGATATTTCCGTCTTTCACTTCAAAGCGAGCCATCGAATTCAAACCGATAAACGAAACGGAATTTTCGTTTCCATGGAAATCGGAACTTTCCAACAACACCGATTCAGGAAAAACATCCCTCACTTTCAAATAAATGCCGACAGGCGTTTGCAAATCCGCCAAAACCGTTTTGCATTGCGTACAAATCGTCACTTTCTTCATACCCTCGTTACTGATCTTTCTCATTACTGATTTTCTGATTCACATACGTTTCCATATCCTTATCCCCCCTACCCGACAAGCACAAAACAACCACCTGATCTGGAGCGAATTTTTTTCTTTTGAAAACGGCTAAAGCATGAGCCGATTCCAACGCGGGAATAATTCCTTCCAAACGAGTCAATTCCATAGCCGCCTGCAAAGCTTCGTCGTCGTCGATCGCCAACACTTCGGATCGACCCTGCTTAGCCATGTTCGCATGCATAGGTCCGATTCCCGGATAATCCAATCCCGCCGAAATAGAATACGGTTCTTCAATCTGTCCATCAGGCGTTTGCATCAACAAGGTTTTGGCTCCATGAATAATTCCCACGCTGCCCAAGTGAATCGTAGCCGCCGATTGTCCCGAATGTATTCCTTTGCCCCCAGCTTCTGCTAAAATAATTTTCACTTGTGGATTATCAATGTATTCGTACATGGCGCCTCCCGCATTGCTCCCTCCGCCTACGCAAGCGATCAGATAATCGGGATAGTCTCGTCCTTCTTTCCCCATCAACTGTTTCTTTATCTCTTTACTGATAATAGATTGCAGACGTACCACCAAATCAGGATAAGGATGAGGCCCTACGGTAGATCCAATGATATAATGTGTATCGGCCGGATGGCAGCACCAATCGCGAATGGCTTCATTGGTGGCGTCTTTCAATGTGCGGTTTCCGCTATCGACCGAAACAACTTGAGCGCCAAGCATTTCCATTTTCTGTACATTCAATTTTTGGCGTTCTACATCAGTTCTACCCATGTAGACGACGCATTCCATATTCATCAACGCACAAACCGTTGCGGTTGCTACTCCGTGCTGTCCGGCGCCAGTCTCAGCAATTATTCGGGTTTTGCCCATCCTCCGCGCCAATAGAATTTGACCTACCGTATTGTTGATTTTATGCGCTCCCGTATGATTCAAATCCTCTCGCTTCAAGTAGATACGGCATCCGTATCGTTGCGATAAGCGTCCGGCCAGATACAGCGGCGTAGGACGGCCCACATAATCGGTCAATAGGGCATGGTATTCCTGCTGAAATTCAGGATCATCGAGAATCTTCTGATAATTGTTTCGCAAAGATTCTACATTGGAATAGAGAATTTCTGGAATATAGGCGCCGCCAAAATCCCCATAGTATCCTTCTTCGTTGACATAAAAACTTTTCATTGATTCATTTGATTGTTTTAACGTGCTATCTCACAAGAAAAGGTCTGTTGTGAGTTACAACAGACCTTCTCTCGTTTGTTTTTTAATGTTTTATTTTTTTAGCATTTATTTTTTTAACAACAAAATAGAGCAGGAAGCTTCACCCCTTCTTTCTGGAAGAACAAGCGGCGCCACCAACCTTTATTGTTATCAATTTGTATCATTCTCTTTCTTTTTATTTGGAATATGGCCACAAAGATATAAACTTATTTTTAAATCGCAAAAAAATATTGAAATAATCCAGGTTGCTATCCCTCCAAAATGTCCGCGACGATAATTTCGCGTTTAAAATGTTTTTTCTACTGTTTCACCCCATTCATCATCAATGGTAATGGGCAAAGTAGATGATGACTTACCATTATCCGCTTGAGACAGATTGTCAAATAATTTTCCTGTGTACCGGAACATTTTGTTTTTCTCAATATCGACTTGGCTGATTGTTTTCGTGGCAACGATGGCATTTATTAAAAAAGGTGCGTTTAATTTGCCAAGCGAATGCTTCTTCTTGGAAATCAAGCCGATAAAACCTTTTTTTCACCCCATTTCAAAGGTTTAGATGGGTTAGGTAATAGTAATGAAACAAGGTGAAAAATAAGGTTCAAAAGTACAAGATTTTTTATCTCCATGCAGAATTACTCTGCGTCCTGATTGAGTTATAATAATTCCACAACTTTTTTTTGACATTCAACAGATACGATTCGCAATTACTCACAAAAATAATAGGCTCGACTTTTCAAAAAATAAACTTCTGTCAAAAATAGCATATATTTTTCTAAATAAAAAGTAAGTTTGTCGAAAATTTATTCTACAATTGTCAAAACAGTGTAAATTAATCGATATAGGTCTGAAAATGGAAAAAATAAGTTCATTTCAACTGCTGAAATTTTCAAATTTTCAAATTTTCAAACAGAAGTGCTGCTTCCGGTCCCATATTAAATAATAAATCAATAACGCTTAAATTGGCTTGAAAACCATATTTATGGTCAAACACTTGATAATAGGGTTTGAGGTTCTGAACAATTCCTGTTTTTTTAGGATGCAGCGCTTCGCGCAAATCCAGCATATCTGGCTGAGGTTTAAGCGCGTACTCAGATGAATAGAACACGACAGGCGATATATCCAATAACAAACAAATCAGCTCCCTCAATTGTTCATTGAAATCGAATAAAAAAACAGGCGTTTTTTCATAAAAAGGATAAAAATCATCGGCATAATATTCAAAAAACGGCGTAGAATTATAGGCCGAAACAATCGCATTCCAATGCAAATGCTGCCACTGTCCATGGGCGGCGATGCGGATGTCGCGCGTCAAACATTTCGGCGAATCCGGCTTTACAATGGGGATGCTTAAAGTTTGCAAACCATTGGCTGAAGCAATGATACAACGATTGCGATAGGTTTGCTTGACATAGTAGTCGTGTTGTTCAATCACCACTCGTTCGGCTTGATATATTTGTCGGTAATAGGCGACTGGAGCCAGATAAGCGGTAGTCAAAAGAACGCTCACTTGTTGCTCACTCTTGTAAAGATGCGGTTCCAGCGAATTTTTCCGTCCAACCAACCTCGATCTTGATCGATGGACAACCAAATTAACAAAGGTTTGCCTACAACGTGATCTTCGGGAACAACCCCCCAGCAACGCGAATCCAGCGAATTGTGACGATTGTCGCCCATCATAAAATAATAGTCATATTTAAAGGTATAACTATTGGCCGGTATTCCATTGATAAAGATCTTGCTTCCGTCTCGCCGGAGCGTATTTCCTTCATAATTGACAATGCAACGCATATAAAGCGCTAAATTCTGTTCGTTCAACACGATGGTTTCTCCTTTTTTAGGAATCCACAAAGGACCAAAATCATCTCTTGTCCAACCGGTTACATATCCGTAAGGATAAGTTGGGCCGCCAAATTCAGCCGGTTCTATCCGAACGGATTTAGCCCAACCGCTTTTTTCCAGAAAGCGCAAGGCTTCTTGCGTCAACGGAATCCGGTAAACGGGATTGAAATCTCCATTTTCGTTCCGTTCTATTCCCAAACGCTCAAATACAAATGGCGCGTCTCCCGACCGATTGTATAAAAATTGCTCGTCTTTATTGACGTTTAATTTTCGAAATTGCTTTTCAGTCAAAAGATTTCCCTGTGTTTCCACAAAATAAGCGAATTGTACCTTTTGGGGAGCAGGCAGCTCCACTCCGTTGATATAGACTGTATTATTAATAATTTGCAAAGTATCGCCCGGCATTCCGATGCAACGCTTTACATAATTCTCTCTTCGATCGACCGGTCGGTAGATCACCTCGCCGAAGGTATTTTTATCGCTATTCACTCGTTCCCAAGAAAAACGGTTGTATATTAAGTCGTAATAATCCGGATTTTGAATTTTTAATGCGACCGTATCGCCTGCCGGAAAATTAAAGACTACAATATCTCCTCTTTGAATGTTGCCCAAACCTTTCAGACGTTTATAATCCCAATGCGGCCAATCGGAATAAGATTTGGTATTCAATACAGGCAAGGTATGATGCGTCAATGGAAAAGCCAAGGGCGTATTCGGCACTCTCGGCCCGTAACTGAATTTGCTGACAAAGAGGTAGTCGCCCACCAGCAAAGTTTTTTCCAAAGAAGAAGATGGAATTTTATAATTTTGAAAAATGAATATATTGATGATATAAACCGCGATCAAAGCGAAGATAATTGCATCTGCCCAATCGGCTATCTTTTTGATTGCCACATTATTCGAATGTTTCCATGCACCCCATTGGATGATTTTTGAAATATAAATATCAAAAATAAGGAGGAGTCCTCCTACCAGCCAGAAATTATGATCCCAAATCACAAATAGCAAATAGAATATCGCAATAAGTATAAACTTTATCCATTGCCCTCGACTGGCAGACTTGATTCGTTCCTTAACCGTTGGTTTTAAATTTCTTTTTGTGTTGCTCATACTTTTATTATTCATAATTTCAACATATTGTCCATTGTCAGAAAACCGGTTTTTCCTTTAATAAATTCAGCGGCTAACACAGCTCCCCATGCAAAACCTTTGCGGTTTTTCGCCTCGTGCCGGATGTGGATGGTATCGGCATCGGATTCGTAAACGACTTCATGGATGCCGGCTACTTCTCCTTCTCTTTTCGAGTAAATCAACAAATCGCTCTCATTTTCCCTTTCTCCTTCTTTCCATTGACTTTTCCTGTCAATGTTTTCCATAATTCCTTCCGCTAAGGTTATGGCTGTTCCGCTCGGCGAATCCAACTTATGGATGTGATGAATCTCTTCCATGTACACGTCATACCGCGGGAAGTTGTTCATGATCTTAGCCACGTATCGATTGATCGCAAAAAATAGGTGAACGCCGATACTGTAATTAGACGCATAAAAAAAGGTTTGCTTTTTTTCTTTACATTCTTTTTTTATTTCTTCCAATTCGTTCAGCCAACCAGTAGTTCCGGCTACGACTGGAATGTTTCGTTCAAAGCATTTCCGATAATTAGACACGGCCGTTTCGGGTCTGGTAAATTCGATCGCTACTTCCGTCGAAAAAAGAAATTCCAGTGAATCAAAATCTTCCTGGTTATCAATATCAATAATGGATACAATTTCATGCCCCCTTTCTAAGGCTACCTTTTCCACCTCCCGGCCCATTTTACCATAACCGATCAACGCAATTTTCATATAATTTTTTTTGTACGCAAATATAGAAATAATCAGGCAGGAAATGCTCGTTATTTATCAATATTTTTTACCTCTTTTCAAAATGTCCCCAAAAAACGTCCAAATTCTATTCTCGGTCAAAATCTCGGTTCCCTTCCTTGTCCACCCAACCGATTTGTTTTCCCGGATTTCCCACAACCAGCGCGTAAGCGGGAACATCTTTCGTGAGTACGCAACCGGCCCCAATCATGGCATATTCCCCAATCGTAATCCCGCAAAGGATAGTCGCATTAGCGCCGATACTGGCGCCTTTTTTGACAAGCGTTGGTTTGAATTCCGCTTTCCGATCGATAAAACTTCTCGGATTAATCACATTAGTAAACACGCAACTCGGCCCCAAAAAAACATCGTCTTCGCAAACAACTCCCGTATAAACCGATACATTGTTCTGTACTTTTACATTATTTCCCAACACAACTCGGGGAGCGATCACCACATTTTGCCCGATATTACAGTTTTTGCCCACAACGGCGCCGGACATGATATGCGAAAAATGCCAAATTCGGCTTCCTTCGCCAATCACAACTCCTTCGTCGATTATAGCCGTAGAATTCGCCTGATAATCAGGAATTGGTCTTTCCATAAGCAATCAGTTGACAAATAATATAATCGAGCTGCGCTTCCTCCAATTCGGTATGTATCGGCAGCGACAATACAGAAGTGCAGAGTTGATCGGTTACACTTAAATCGCCTCTCGTTTTCAATATGTTTCTGAAAGCCGGCTGACGCTGCAAAGGTCGAGGGTAATATACCATCGTTGGAATTCCTTTCTTTTTCAAGTAGTTCTGCAAATCGTCTCTTTTGCCATTGTTTACTTTGATGGTATATTGATGATATACAGGATTCGATTGAGGAATGCAATAGGGAATTTCAAACAAGCCGTTTGCCGAAAGCAAGGCCGCGTCGTATTCTTTCGCCGCTTTTCTTCGTGCGTGAATGTAAGCCGGCAAATGCGGCAATTTTACCCGCAATACGGCCGCTTGCAATGTATCCAGGCGCGAATTGCACCCGATGCGTTCGTGTATATATTTCTGCGATTGACCGTGAGATGCAATTTGCCTGAGTTTTTCCGCCAAGTCGTCTCGGTTGGTCAACAAAGCGCCCCCGTCGCCATAACAGCCCAAGTTTTTACTGGGAAAAAACGACAAAGTTCCTATATCGCCCATCGTTCCAGTCTGTTTTCGACTTCCATCCGAAAAAGTATAGTCGGCGCAAATACTTTGAGCATTATCTTCGACTACATATAAACCCCATTTCCGCGCTATTTGCATGACCGGTTCCATATCAGCGCTTTGTCCGAAAAGATGAACCGGAAGAATCGCTTTTGTTCGAGGAGAAATCGCTTCTTCTATTTTGCGCACATCCATATTGAAAGTTAACGGATCGACATCGACCGCTACCGGAACCAGTCGCAACAAAGCAACCGCCTCGACTGTAGCCGCATACGTAAAAGCAGGGACAATAACTTCGTCGCCTTCCTGTAAATCCAAAGCCATCAAAGCGATCTGAAGGGCGTCCGTACCATTGGCGCAGGGAATAACTTGCTTAGCGCCAGTCAGTTTCGACAATTCGGAGGCAAACAATTGTACTTCTTCCCCGTTGATATATCTTCCCGAACGAATTACGCGCAGGACTGCATCATCAATTTCTTCCTGTATCCGCTCGTACTGCGAAATCAGGTCGGTCATCTGTATGGATTTCATATCTTATACGCTCTCTCCATTTCTCGTTTGTCGTCTTTTTCCTTCAAGGACTGGCGTTTATCGTACATTTTTTTTCCTTTTGCAACAGCTATTAACATTTTGGCCAAACCTTTTTCATTGATAAACAAGCGAACAGGAACAATGGTAAATCCTGTGTTCATGGAAAGTTGTTCGATTTTATTCAACTCTTTCCGATTCAAAAGGAGCTTCCGGTCTCTCCGAGCTTCATGATTGTTGTAGGTGCCATAAAAATATTCGGATACATTCATATTCTTCACCCACAATTCTTTACGGATAACTACGCCGTAACTGTCCACTAAGCTGGCTTTTCCCATGCGGATGGATTTTATTTCTGTTCCCGTCAGAACAATTCCGGCGATAAAGGTTTCAATAAATTCGTAATCAAACGAAGCTTTTTTATTTTTAATCACTATGTTGCTGGATTGCCTCATTTTTGCACTTATATTTTCATGTTCGGCATAAATATATTAATCAGTAATTTGATAAAATAAGGAGCGAGCATAATCAAAACGCTTGCAAAAATAGTAAATTTCATCCATAACTCTTCCTCCATTTTAAAAAAACGACCGGCGCTCGTCCAAATCATATAAATGGTATAAAAAACAATGATTTCTAAAAAGAAAAAACTGGGAAACACGGCTTCTATCATGGCAACGATATAAATTAAAGCGGAAGAATAACCCGTAAACCGCTCCCCCAAAACTCTGTTTTTTTCCATGCCAAAGAACGGAAACAGCCATTCCGACACAATGAAAGAAACCAAGTAAAAACTTCCTAAATAAATGACTACTTGCCGAATAACCACCTTCAAAGCCAGAGCCGTTGAAAAAGCTTTAGTCGAAATCACTACGCCGACAAAGGCCAAAAGAGCTATAAGTCCTATGATAGGAAACAAATAATCCTTGTAAAAATTCTCATTGTCTTTTTCCTGATCTTCAGATAAAAATTCCCAGCTGGAAGCCGTTTCCGCAATCAATCGGTAAAGAAGGACGAAAAGTCGTTTAAACATTTATTTTAATTGTAAATAGTCAATTCGATATTTCCATAATTTTTAAACGGCGTTTCTTCACTTTCCTGCGTGTAATATTTTAAATTGACTTTAAGATATTTCACTCTCACACTGTTGTTTATTGTTGTATCCCTTCCTAAAGTCATCACCATGTTGTTGATCACAAAAACTTGATTTTGATTGACTTCAACTGCATTTCCCTCGCCTTTGTCCTGTTTAGCGAGCAAATACATATTATACACTCCGTTGTTGTCGACTTCTTTTTTGCTTGCTACCAGTCTGTAATCTATTCTGGGCGAAAGCGTCGTTTGGTGTTGCATTTGGAAAAAATATCTTCCTTTCAAAAACAAAGGATTATTATATGGCGAAATGTATACGTTGGCGATTGGCAAAGTATAATCGCCAACCGAAACGCTGTCTTCTTCAATCTCGGCGGTCGCAACATTGATCACATCCGAATGATCGTCAATGCTCGTAGCCGTAAAATACGATGAAGAAGGTTGATTGTCATAATCAATTGTAAATGAAGTCATTAGGCAATCACCCTGATTATACTCCGACAATTGAGGAGCCGCTATTTCACCCCATGCAGTCAACAAGGTAGTCCCTCCCATTTCCGTATTATAATTCACAACGCTCGGTACTAATGGAAACGATTGATAGTTATTTCCTCCCTCATTCACACAACTTGTTAAGCCTACGGCCATTCCCCCTATTCCTAAAAGGATAAAAAATAATTTCTTCATATTCCTCATTTTTATTTATTTTTTTATTGAATTTATTCCTGCTCATCTCTCCCCACACCCTGTTCAAAAAGCTTTTAAACATCTTCTCAGGAGATAATCAATTCCGGAAAAGAAAGCCCTTGTTGCATTTATTGGGTTACCTCATTTGCTTACAACAAATTGTCCTTTTTCCCAATCCTAAGCTCAGCTAATTTCTATCCAATCGAATATTTTATACAAATGTAACAAATATTCTCCATAAAAATCCCGAAATAATACAAAAAAAACTTACCTTTGCATACTTTTTACATGAAGTACGTTCGGTTCATAAGAGAGATATATGTTAATAGATGAAAAAAATACAAAAATGTTGCAGGGACGTACAAAAAATAGCAACTCTATAAAAAGCGCTGATTATTTCAGGGTGGATGTGCGCCAAATTCTTCAGACCAAATCTCCCAAATTATACAAAAAAATACCGGACTTTGCGATCACTTTATTATCCAAATTGATATATCAGGATGAAATTAATCTTTTTCTCGAAAAAAATGCAGATTTAAGCGGTATTGATTTGATGGAACGTTTCATTCAATATTTCAATCTCATCATTCATATCTATGGCAAGGATCATATCCCCGAATTCGATCACAAATGTATTTTTGCTTCCAATCATCCATTGGGCGGATTGGATGGCATTTGTTTAGCGGCAATATTGGGAGAAAAATACGAAAAACAAGTTCTTTTTATTGTAAATGATATTTTGCATTTCATTCAACCGGTTCAAAATGTATTTATTCCCATCAACAAACACGGGTTGCAAACGCGCCATTCAGTACAGGCAATCCATGACGCTTTTACTTCCGAAAATCAGATCATTACTTTTCCTGCGGGACTTTGTTCGCGAAAAACAAAAAAAGGAGTGGAAGATGTTGAATGGAAAAAAATGTTCATCACTAAATCGATTGAATACAAGAGAGATGTTGTACCCGTTTACTTTGAAGCCAAAAATTCTGGATTATTTTACTTTCTTGCCAATATTCGTAAGTTTTTTTGTATAAAATTCAATATAGAAATGTTATTTTTGCCAAGAGAAATGTTCAAAGCTAAAAATGCAACATTTACGATTTATTTTGGAACACCTATCCCTTGGCAGACGTTTGATTCGCTCAAAACTCCGCAACAATGGGCTGACGACGTGAGAAACCAAGTTTATGGTATAAAAAACAGAACAGGCTCCTATAAAAGAATAACATGGAAGAAATAATCCCTAAAATAGACCGGTCGATTCTTAAAACAGAATTGACAAAGGAAAAACTTTTTCGAAAAACAAATAAATCGGGAAATGAAATTTACCTGTTTACCGCACATAACGCTCCGAATTTAATGCTCGAAGTAGGCCGATTGCGCGAAATCGCTTTTCGGAATTATGGCGGAGGAACCGGGCAATCAACAGATATCGACGAGTTTGATGAAATGGAAACTCCTTACAGGCAATTGATTGTATGGGATCCTCAAGAAGAGGAAATATTAGGGGGATACCGTTTCCGCTATGGTAACGACGTTACTTTTGGCTCCAACGGTCAGCCGAATAACATCGCTACTTCTGAATTGTTCCATTTTTCTGAAAAATTTATTGATCTCTACTTGCCCAAAATGGTCGAATTAGGCCGTTCGTTTGTTTCTCTCGATTACCAGTCTACTAAATTTGGAGCTAAGGGACTTTTTGCTTTAGACAATTTGTGGGATGGATTAGGCGCTTTATCGGTCATCGATCCAGACTTTCGCTATTTTTTTGGAAAGGTAACTATGTACAATACGTACAATTCTGAAGCGCGTAACTTGATCCTATTTTTTTTGGACAAATATTTTAAAGACCAAGAGTGTTTGGTCGTTCCCATCTATCCTTTAGATACGCACATGAACAGGGAATATCTGGAGGGCTTATTCAATAAAAATACATACAAGGAAAATTACCATATCCTCAATCAGGAAGTAAGAAAACGCAACATCAATATACCTCCTTTGATAAGCGCTTACATGAATCTTTCGCCCTCCATGCGCGTTTTTGGAACGGCACTCAACGAAAGTTTCGGCGAAGTAGAAGAAACCGGAATATTGATCGATTTTAATGATATTTTCGAAGATAAAAAGCAACGGCATATTGAATCTTTTTTGCGCGAAAATCCTACTCAAAAATTAAAGAACCATATCCGCAAGATCATTAGCCATACGCATAGCCTCAGAAAGTCTAAACAAAAAACGAAACGAACTTAGCCGTGAAAGAAGCTGTATTTATATATCAGAACAAGGAAAAATGGAAAGAGTATGAAACGCATCTGCGTAATATCCGGCAGGAAACGCCCGATCGGTTAGCCGATATATACATAGATGTCACCAACGACTTGTCGTATGCACAAACGCATTACCCAGGATCGAAAATAACCTATTATCTCAACGGACTTTCTTCCAAACTCCACCAATTTATCCATGAGAAAAAAAAATGGAATTTTTCTCAATTGTTCGATTTCTGGCTGAAAGAAGTTCCCTTGACTATGTACGAATGCAGAAAAGAACTGTTGTATTCTTTTTTAATATTTCTGACAGCCGCTTTTATCGGCGTTTTCTCCGCCGCCCACGACGACACTTATGTCCGGTTGATTTTGGGAGACGATTATGTGGATATGAGCTTGGAAAACATTAAGAATAACGATCCCATGGCGGTCTATAAAGATATAAACAAAAACAGTATGTTTGTAGGGATCACGTGGAATAATATCCGGGTTTCTTTTAACGTATTTATTGCAGGGATATTTACGTCCATTGCTTCTGCGTGGATACTGATCTACAATGCCATCATGATTGGCAGTTTTCAATATTTTTTCTATGAAAATGGTTTATTGTGGGAATCTTTTTTGGCTGTCTGGCTGCATGGAACGTTGGAAATTTCGGCGGTCATCGTTTCGGGATGCGCAGGCATCACCATGGGCAATGGCTGGCTTTTCCCGAAAACGTATTCCCGAAGAGAGTCATTTAAAAATTCAGCGAAAAAAGGCGTAAAAATCGTCATTGGCGCCATTCCTATTTTTATTTTGGCAGGATTCTTCGAATCGTATTTTACACGACATACCGAATGGCCCAATGCAATCCGCCTAACAATTATACTTTTATCGCTTGCGTTTGTATTATTTTATTATGTAGTCTATCCGCAGAAATGGGGACGTCTATTGGAATATCGCGCGTAAGTTGGCAACAACCAGTAAAGAGTAAGCGCTTTCATAAGAATGCAGGGGATGCACTGAAATATATCAAATAAAAAGCAATTAAATTTTTAAAATTATATTCAACATGGAACAAGAAACAAAAGTGGAATTTTTCAAAAATCGCACCATTGGAGAACGATTTGCGGCTTCTGGCGATTTTATTCGCCAAAATTGGAAAGTATTGTTAAAAAACCTTGCATATATTGGAGTACCTTTGACTCTGATAGTGGGATTTTTTTCGCCTTATTATTTGCAAAATATCTTGCAAATGGTTATTAGTCCTTATGCTCCGCTCCCCCCGCAGAATTATGGAATGACTCTTTTATTTATTTCTTTTTCCGGTCTTCTGCTCCTCTTCTTATATTCGATGACCGGTTCTATTTTGAACAGATATATCAAAGGATCGTTAACAGAAGAAACGGGCTGGTCGGATTTGAGCGGAAATATGTTTTCCTTTGCTGGAAAAATTCTGATTCAATGGCTTATCTTGATGCTCGGTTTTTTTGTATTGGGTATCATTCTGTCTGTTTTATTCGGATTTTCGATGTTAGGCGGCTCTCCTGCAATGGCTGGATTTGTAAGCTTATTAATCATTATTCTGGTGATTGTACTCATTCCTCCGCTTATACTCGTCATATTTCCTGTTTTTTTTGAAGGAGCTTCTGCTTTGGAAGGAATCAAAAAAGGTTTTCGATTGGGATTCAAATACTGGGGTTCCACCTTTTTAACGGTTTTCCTGGGATCGCTTTTGGCCATGGTTGTTTCTTATATTTTAGCCATGCCGTTTAGCTTTTATTTTATAACCCATTTGGGAACAGAAATCGGGTTGGGAACAGAAATCGGGTTGACAGGATTTCTCCTGATTTTGCTTCCCTGTTTATGTTCTCTTATTATTTATCCGGTTTTTATTGTATTTTGCGGCCTGCAATATACTTCGATTTTGGAAAACGAAGAGGGAGTCTCGCTCCAAAACAAGATGGAGGAATTTGATAATTTGTGAAAGGCGATCGTTACATATACCTATTGTTGGTTTGGTTCTGTATATTCCCCGCACACGCAAAAGAAGCGGCGCCGAACGATACATTCCAGATAGAAGCTTTTCCTTTTGATTCAACGATTTATGAAAAACTAAAGGAAGAAAAGGAATTCAATTATTATCGGCAGCAAGATCCAAACGAAACCAATTCGTTGCTAAGCTGGAGGAATCAATTATATCGGTGGTTGGAAAAACACATGAATATGAAAATAACCGAAAAACAGTTCAACAATATCATGCTTTTCTTTTTCCTATTGATGATAGTTGCGGCCGTTGTGTTGCTGTATTTCTATAAACCTTCCCTGTTTTATTTCAACCGAAAACAAAGAGGAGGGCATCCTTTGGAAGAAGAAAGTATTGAAGGACAGGATTTCGAATTCTTGATCCGACAAGCTTTGAAAAAAGGCGACTATACGGAAGCCATCCGGCTGAACTATTTGAAGGTATTGAAATTGTTGACCGAAAGGGGATTGATTTCTTTTAATCCGTATAAGACTGTCAACGAATATGTATATGAATTGAAACGAACCGACCTGAAACCGGATTTCAGAATGCTCTCGCAGCAATTTGTTTATTATCGGTATGGAAAAAGAAAAGCCTCGATGGAAACTTTCGAACATTTCAAGGAATTGAGCCGCACGATTATTCAACGCTTCCAATGAAAAAAAATATTTTATTTTTTATCGTTATAGGCCTCCTGTTTATAATCCTATATGAGATAAACCGGAACAATCCAGAACAACAATATGTCTGGAATCCAACCTACGGCCAGAACGATAAGCAACCCTATGGCGCTTATGCGCTCGATAAAATATTGAAAGCTTCCTGGAAAAACGAATACATTCATTCGTACAAGAATTTTTTCGGCCTGTATACTTTTGATGCAGTATTGGACGATAAAAACCTTTTTATTGTATGCAACCAATTGATTCTGACAGATTCCGATTGGAAATATTTCTGGAAATACATCGAAACAGGAGGAAACGTCCTGATTGCCGCCGAAAGTTTTCAGTCGGCTTTGGAAGATACTCTGCAATTTGAGACGACTACTCGTTATTCGAATTTTTCATTACCGCTCAATTTATCTTCGAAACAAAAAACGACTTCGCTTATTTTTGGGAAAAACCGCATTCAAGGCATTCCGCGATCCATGCTGCGGTATTTTTTTAATTTTCCCAAAGAAATCGACAGTATCCCTGTCAGTAAAAAATTCACATTGGCATTCGACGACGAGAATCACCCGATTATGCTTCGTTATCCCATTGGAAAAGGCAACCTGATTGTATCGTGTACCCCCCTGCTTTTTACCAATTATGCCGTCTTGAACGACTCGATTCATCCTTTCATCTGGCAATCGCTGGCTTACCTGAAAGGAAAACCTTTAGTAAGAACAGAATATTATGAAAAAGGAGACTTCGGTGGAAATTCCGAATCGGTATTTCGTTACTTGTTGAGTCAACCTTCGTTGCGCTGGGCGTATTACATTACTTTGGCCACCCTAATCCTTATGATGTTTTTTACTGCCAAACGGAAACAAAGTCCGATTCCTGTGGTGAATCCGCCGCCCAACAAAATGCTGGATTTCGTCCGATCCATTTCATCGCTTTACTTGATAAAAAACAACAATACGGATATTATTTTGAAAAAATATATTTATTGGGGAGACTCTCTGAAGAAAGAATATGGAATAGACCCAATTAATGAAGAGCATACGCCGGATTTCATTCGGCAATTTGCAAATAAAATCGGAATGGATGAAAACGAAGCAAAACATTTATTTGCGGAATTAGACCGCATGCGGGAAAACAGCTGGGTAAGCGATGAGAATATGATGGATTTAATAACAAAAATGAAAATAGATTCATGGAAGAATTGAAAAACAGAATAGATTTATCTGCATTTGCCGCCAAAGTGGAGGAGTTGCGGACAAAAATCGGAACGATCATTATCGGACAAGAAACAGCGGTCGATTTATTGCTGACCGCTTTAATGGCCGACGGGCATGTACTTTTGGAAGGTGTACCCGGCGTGGCCAAAACCTTGTTGGCCAAATTGATGGCCAAGTTGATTCAGGCGGATTTTTCCCGCATACAGTTTACGCCCGACCTAATGCCTTCGGATGTATTGGGAACATCGGTATTTAATCTCAAAACGAATGAGTTTGAATTTGTGAAAGGTCCGATTTTTTCGGAAATCGTATTGATCGACGAAATCAACCGATCTCCAGCCAAAACGCAGGCGGCTCTTTTTGAAGTCATGGAAGAACGTCAGATAACGGTAGACGGATTTACCCGTTCCATGGGTGAAGTCTATATGGTTGTGGCTACTCAAAATCCAGTGGAACAGGAAGGCACTTACCGGCTTCCAGAAGCGCAGCTCGATCGTTTCCTAATGAAAATAAGCGTCAATTATCCCACCGCCAAAGAAGAATTGGCGATATTGAAACGCCACAACGAAAATAAACATTTGACTCAGCTGACAGATATTCAACCTATTTTAAGTAAAAAAGAACTATTGGCTTTCCGGCGGTTAGTCGAACAGGTGATTGTGGATGAAAGCCTGCTGAAATATATCGCCGACATTGTCGTTGCCAGCCGCAACAGCAAAGCGATCTACCTTGGGGCTTCTCCGCGGGCCGGCATCGCTCTATTGAACTCAGCCAAAGCATACGCTATTTTGCAAGGCCGGGATTTTGTCATTCCCGACGATATTAAATACATGGTTATTCCGGTGTTGCAGCATCGTCTGATACTTTCTTCCGAAACGGAAATGGAAGGCCGTTCAGCGGCAACGGTAATCAAATTGCTCATCGAAAAAATTGAAGTCCCGAAGTAATGTTTATAAAAAACCGGTTTTATATTGCCGTAATTATTGTGGTCCTTTGTTTTATAGGAGGCTACGCCAGCGTCTTTCTGTTCACGCTGGCTCAAGTCTTGCTATTGCTGCTGCTGGCGCTGTGCGCATACGAAATATTCCTTTTATATGTGACTAAAAGGAATGCCGTGAAAGCTCGGCGCGAATGTGCGGAACGTTTCTCCAATGGCGATAAAAATGAGATAAAACTGTACTTGTCCAACCGGTATCCCTTTTCGATATCCTTGGAAATCATCGACGAAATCCCTGTTCAATTTCAGAAACGGGATTTACTTTTTCTCCTTTCGATGAAAAAAGGAGAAGAGAAAGTATTGAAATATTTCATTCGTCCGGTCAAACGGGGAGTATATTCGTTCGGCGTTATTCATGTTTTTGTTTCTACAAAAATCGGATTCATCAGTCGTCGTTTCAAATCAGGAACTTCATGTCAAGTAAAAGTTTACCCTTCTTTTATTCATTTAAAGGAATATGAATTGCTGGCTTCGAGCAATAAACTGAATCTATACGGAAATAAGAAAATCCGCAAAATCGGCCAACAACTCGAACCCGATCAAATCAAAGATTATATCAAAGGAGACGATTACCGTTTCATCAACTGGAAAGCGACCGCTCGTCGAAGTAAATTGATGACCAACGTTTTTCGCGACGAACGAGCGCAAAATCTATACTGCCTGATCGACAAGGGACGAACCATGCAATCGGCTTTCGAACAAATGACTCTATTGGATTATGCCATTAACGCCTCTTTGGCTTTATCGTATGTCTCCCTGTTGAAAGGAGATAAAGCAGGTTTGATTACTTTTGAACGGAAAATAGATACCATCGTTCCGGCAAGGCGCAATCCCATACAAATGCAAACCATTCATGAAGCTTTGTACCAGCAGGCAACGTCTTTCTACGAGTGCGATTTTCAAGCGCTTTATCAGGCGGTTAACCGATACATTAAGAACAGAAGCTTGCTGATCGTTTTTACCAATTTCGATTCTGTTCAAGCCATGCAACGCCAATTGCAATATTTGTCTTTATTGGCCAAAAAGCACAGCGTATTGGTGGTTTTTTTCGAAAATATCGAATTGGAAGAAATCGCTTTGCGTCAGCCTTCGAATAAGACAGAAGTATACGAAACAGTCATCGCTGAAAAATTAGAATATGAAAAAACGCTTATTATCAATAAGTTGAGACAGCACAACATTTTGTCTCTTCTGACGCATCCTCTCCATTTGACCGTCCAAACCATCAATCGCTACTTAGATATCAAAGCGAAAGGAATATAAGCAAAAACGTCAACTGAACATCAATTGCGACAAGGCTTTTTCGTCAAAAATCTCATTGGCTATCTCCAGCAAGAGCGAAGGAGTGATTGCATCCAATTTTTTGTGAATTTCCGGCAAACTTTCGTATTTGTTGAAATGCAGAAAACTTTTACCCATTCCCAAAGACAGGGTTTCCTTGTTGTCGCTTGAAACGCCTAACTGCCCTTTCAACTGTTTTACGGCGGAATGCAAACGAGAAGCGCTTAGTTTGACTTCTCGAAATCGTTTCAATTCTTTGTGTATAAGTCGAATACATTTATCTCGGTCGTCTGGATCACAGCCAAAATAAATGTTGAACATTCCGGTATCGGTATACGAAGTAGTTTCAGATTCTACGAGGTAGACCAAAGCGTGTTTTTCCCGCAAAGAAATGTTCAAACAGCTGTTCATACATGGACCGCCTAAAATATTATTCAACAGATATAATCCGTAGCGTTTCGGATGAAAATAATGATATCCTTTTCCTCCAATAATTGCATGCATCTGGTGCAAATTTTTATCAACTTCGATATTCGCAGGTAAAATGGCTTCGGGAGTTTGCCGATCTTTTTTAGAAAGATCAACCAGATTTTCAATTATGCAATATTTACGAAGAAAACGGAAAATCTGCATAGAAGACGTCTTTCCATAATAAAAGAAAATCATATTTTCCGGACGATAAAACGCATGGACAAACTCGTTGCAAGAAGCAGATGTAAAAGTATTCAGCGTGGCTTCTTCGCCTAAAATCGGATGCCCCATTTCATTCCCTTTGAATAAAATATTTTCAAATTCGTCAAAAATCAATTCCGAAGGATTGTCCTGATACGAGCGAATTTCATCAATCACGACTCCCTTTTCCTTTTCCATTTCCGCTTGGGGAAAACAGGAATTAATTGCCATATCCGAAAGCAATTCAATCGCTCGTTCATCATTTTCCGAAAGACAAATCGAATACAAAAAAGTTTCCTCCTTGGTCGTATAGGCATTCAATTCGCCTCCCACACTGTCTAAGCGGTTAAGGATATGCCACGCTTTTCTTTTTTTCGTTCCTTTGAAAAGCATGTGCTCAACAAAATGGGCTAATCCCCACTGATTTGGATTTTCGTCGCGCGTTCCTGCGTTGATCACAAAACCGCAGTAGGAAACCGGCGACATAGAAGGATAACAAATGACGCGCAATCCATTGGGCAAGACTTCCGACACATACGGTCGAATAGATAAATCAGTTATCATTAAAAATTGGTTATTTTCATTCAACTACAATAGAGGAATCGTTTTCTCCAATTGATTTCCTCTCGAACCTTTCATTAATATATGATATCCCGCTACCGAAACATTTTTCAGGTAGGTTATTAAATCTTCTGTTTGGGAAAATAATTGCCATCCGCAATCTGTCGGAGCGCATTTTTGAAAAATCTCGCCTACCAAAAACACTTGGTCTATTTTTTGAGTCAGCAATTCGCCGATTAATTTCTTATGTTCTTCTTCTCCTGAATCGCCTAATTCTCGCATCTCTCCCAAAATCACCATTTTAGGAGAAACGTTCAAAGAATCGAAGTACTGCAAGGCCGCCCGCATGCTGTCGGGATTGGCATTGTAAGCGTCGATGATCAACTCGTTTTTTCCGGTTGAATAGTTTTGCGAACGGTAATTGGCTGGAATGTACTGGACAATAGCCCTATTGATTTTTTCTTTTTCTACTCCCAAGTAACTGGCTATGCAAATGGCAGCCAATACATTTTCAAAATTATAATCTCCTGCCAAATGGGTAACGATTTCATTTCGTTCCTCTCCTTTTTGCCATTCCAACTGGAGCGTAGGAGCAGAAGCTACAATTTTTCCCCGAATAAAAGCGTCTGGAGAGGTTCCATAATAAACCATGGATAAATAATCGTAAAAAAACCTCAGGATCGGGTTATCCAGATTGCCAAAGACAATTCCGCCTTTCTCCCGAAGATATTCATACAATTCGGTCTTCGTGCGGACGACTCCTTCCAGAGAGCCGAATCCTTCCAAATGTGCTTTTCCTATATTGGTAATCAAACCGTAATCCGGATCGGCAATTTGGCAAAGGGCTTGAATTTCTCCCGGATGATTCGCTCCCATTTCAATGACAGCCCATTCGTGTTCGCGCTTCAATTGCAGCAAAGTAAGAGGAACGCCGATGTGGTTGTTCAGGTTTCCCTGCGTATAAAGCGTAGGGTACTTCGAAGATAAAGCGGCAGCCGTCAACTCTTTGGTGGTTGTTTTCCCATTGGTTCCGGTAATAGCGATCACTTGGACAGGCATTAGCTTCCGGTGGTAATTGGCCAGTAATTGCAAAGTTTGGAGCGCATCGTCTGTTGGAATGATCCGTTTTTCATTCGGCAAACGATCAGAATCACCCACCGCGTAAGCCGCCCCCGACGCCAAAGCTTGTTCGATATAATCGTTCCCGTCGAACTGACCTCCTTTTAAAGCAAAAAAGATAGAACCGGCAGGACAATGACGCGAATCGGTAGTTATCACCGGATGACGCTGGAAAATTTCATATAATTGCGGAATATTCATTTGTATGAGTATTCATTTTTTAGAGTGCAAAGATAATCACTGGCCGATGAAATTATTCTAATATCTTTCATAAAATTATTTTTTAAATAAAAAAAGGCATACATCCTGAGATAAAATCCTACATTTGCGCCATAAAATCAAAGAGCCAATAGATGACTGCAAATATAAAAGGCGAATTAATGGATTTAGATTCTCCCAAAGTAATGGGGATCCTGAATATTACGCCTGATTCTTTCTATGCGGGCAGCCGTCGGCAAAGCGAAAAGGATATTGCCTGCCGAACCGTTCAGATTTTGGAAGAAGGAGGCGATATCATCGACGTGGGCGCTTATTCGTCGCGTCCGCAGGCAGCCTACGTGAGCGAAGAAGAAGAAATAGAGCGTCTTCGTTTCGGTTTGGAAATTCTTTTTAGGGAAGCTCCGCAAGCCGTCGTATCGATCGATACTTTCCGGGCAAATATCGCCCGCGAATGTGTGGAAAAATTCGGAGCGGCCATTATCAACGATATTTCGGCAGGCGAATTAGATGCCCGCATGTGGGATACGGCGGCGGAATTGCAAGTCCCTTACATTGCCATGCACATGCGCGGAACGCCTCAAAATAGCAGGGAACAAATCCAATACGAAAATCTGATGCAGGACATCCTCCTTTATTTTGCTGAAAAAGTGGGTAAACTGAATGAAAAAGGAGTAAACGACGTTTGGATCGATCCGGGATTTGGATTCAGTAAAACAACCGATCAAAATTACGAAATTTTGAGTAATTTAGAACAATTTGCCATTCTTGAACGACCTCTTTTGGTGGGATTCTCTCGAAAAACCATGATTCGGGAGGTAGCGGGAGTTTCTACGGAGAACGCTTTAACAGGAACCATTGCTCTAAACATGTTTGCCTTGACAAAAGGCGCTTGCATACTCCGCGTACACGATGTAAAGGAAGCCGTTCAAACGGTTTCAATCTTTTCTAAAATCATCCATTCCAGCCTTCCCGAAGGCTCAAAAAATAATTAAACTCATGATTCATTTTGGCATAAAAGACGCAATAGACATTCTGATTGTCGCTTTTTTTCTTTACGAGACTTATTTGTTAATGAAAAAAACGGGAACAATGGCCATTTTTTTAGGCGTACTCTCCTTCATCGGCTTGTGGATATTGTGTTCGAAAGTATTGGAAATGAGTTTGACGGGCGCTATTCTGGACAAATTTGTCAGCGTGGGCTCTATCTTGATCGTCATTGTTTTTCAAAGGGAAATACGGGAATTTCTTCAGGCTTTGGGTTCCAACAAGGGTTTGCAAAAATTATTGAAATGGTTGAAACCCCATGAAGAAGGCAATATCGAAGAAAACATTTCCTACATCATGCCGATTGTGTTGGCTGCCATGGATATGGCCAAAAGAAAAGAAGGCGCTTTGATTGCCGTTGAACAGGACGTTCCGCTGGATACGTTTATCGAAACCGGCGAAATATTAAACGCAGCGATTAGTACCCGTTTAATCGAAAATGTTTTTTTCAAAAACAGTCCCTTACACGACGGAGCAATGATTATCGGAGGAAAAAAAATCAAAGCGGCGGCCTGTATCCTGCCTGTTTCGGGAAATCAAGAGATTCCAAAGGAATACGGTTTGCGTCATCGTTCGGCCTTGGGACTATCCGAAGAAACCGACGCCAAAATAATCATTGTTTCCGAAGAAACCGGAAAAATATCGCTGGCGCACCGCGGCCGCTTATACACAAACATTTCCGGAGAGGAGCTTCAACAAATGCTGATTACGAAAAATTAGGGATGCCGTCGTAAGCCGAAGGTCCAGATCATCCCGTTAAGGTTGAAATTCTTCTAACTCAAGAGCGTATGAGAATGCCTTACAAGGCGCAAGAGAAAAATAATTTTTTTATCCGGCTATTATGCGTATATTTGCCCTTCAATTTATTTTATATATAAACTTATGAAAAAAATAATTTTGGTAATATTTAGCCTTGTTACGCTCGTTTCCTGCGCGCGAACGACCGAAGATTCCTATCAAATTAAAGGTAAAATAGGAAATTATAACAGTCCGGCGGTAATTTATTTGCAATACATAAAAGGCAACGATTTTATTACAGAATCATCTCCTTTGAGGAATGGAGAGTTTTCTTTTTCGGGGAAAGTAGACGAACCGTCTGATGCGCGCCTCGTCATTCTTCCGGAGGGAGGAGAATTCAGCAATGAACAGCCTTATCCAGAAGCTAAATTTTTGATTCTTTCCAACGAAAAAATGAAAGTCGACAGTCCCGATCGCTTGGAAAATGCCATCCTTACGGGTTCAAAATTGAACAGGGAGTGGGAACAACTTTCGAAAAATCTGGAAGGAGTGGATGCTAAAATAAAACAGCTCACGCAAGAATATCAAACTACCGTTGTTCAAGCAAAGAATAATCCGGATTATCTTGAGAATATTCAGGCGCGTTACGAAGCGCTTCAGCAAGAGAAGCGTGATATTTGCGTCGCTTTTGTGAAAAAAAATCCAGATTCTTTTGTCAGTTTATTGATTCTGGCAAATTTTGGCCAACAAATCGGAGATGCAAATTTCATCAGCGAACTGTTGAAAAATTTAAATCCTACTCTCCAAAATACTTCAATGGCTATTGATCTGAATCAACGAATTAACGCCATGAAAGTGACCGCAGTCGGTTCAGTAGCTCCCGATTTTACATTAAACGACTCGAAAGAAAATCCAGTTCGTCTGTCGGATTTTAGAGGAAAATACCTGTTGATCGATTTTTGGGCAAGCTGGTGCGGTCCTTGCCGAAAAGAAAATCCCAACATCGTCAACACCTATCAATTGTATAAAGACAAAAATTTTGAGATTTTAGGCGTTTCATTGGATATGCCCGGCAAAAAACAGGATTGGCTCAATGCCATTACGAAAGATCGCTTGACTTGGCCTCAAGTGTCGGATTTGAAGGGATGGCAAAGCAGCGTAGCCTTGCAATACAGCATCCAATCGATTCCCCAAAATCTTCTGTTGGACCCTCAAGGAGTGATTATCGCCAAAAATTTAAGAGGAGAAGCTTTGCCGAAAAAATTAGCCGAACTGTTAAATTGAATAAATCCACTCTTTCTTTATTTTTAGATTCCTATTTATACGCATTTGGCATTTTCTCCGTTATTATAATTACGTAGATGCGATAATACAAGTGGCGCTTCGGGTCAGCGCCGACGCTATTATTTCATCTACGTATTTTTATCGGATTTAGTCTATGCTGGATTACATTAAAGGTGAAATTATTGAATTAACGCCGGCTTCAGTTGTTATAGAAGCGGGAAATTTGGGTTATTTCATCCATATCTCATTGAACACTTATTCAACCTTAGGCGGGCTAAAAAACTGCAAAATATATGTTTATGAAGTTATTCGCGAAGATGCCCACCAACTTTTCGGTTTTATAGAGAAACGAGAGCGCGAACTTTTTCTGCTGCTGATTTCCGTGTCGGGCATAGGAGCGAATACCGCGCGGATGATTTTATCGTCCTTGGCTGTTTACGAATTGGAAAGTATTATTTCTGTAGGCAATGCATCGGCTTTGAAAACAATCAAGGGAATTGGAAGCAAAACAGCCGAAAGGATCATTATTGATTTGAAAGACAAGGTAAAACTAAGTGAAGAAACAACTGCAAAAACATCTTCTTCCCGTGTAGATTCGGAAACGGTTCATGAAGCGGTTTCCGCTCTGATGATGTTGGGCTTCAATCAGCCGGCTTCCCAAAAAGCGGTCGGCAAAATTATAAAGGAAAATTCCACGCTTTCGGTTGAACAAATAATCAAAAATGCGCTTAAAATACTTTAATGAAACAAAAGGGTAAAAACATGATTGTTGGCGCGATCGCCTTGATGACGGGAACGATCTACGGATTGAACACTAATTGGACTGGCCTTCATTCGTTCGTTTCAGAAGAAACAGTCACAGAAGCGGATAGCGTTTCTCCCCCTCGTTTTCCAGTATCTCCTGTTGTTCCAGATACATACGAAGATTTAAAGGAAGTTCATCCCATCGATTTGCAGAATCCGGAAAATTTGGACGAAGATTTCAAATACAATCCCGAAACCAACCGTTACGAATTGCATACTCCAATCGGAAATACAGATTTGAACACTCCAATTTCGCTTACTCAAGACGAATATCTGAATTATACGCTTCAAAAAAGTATGTATTTGTATTTCAAGTCGCGGAACGAAGAAGAATTTTCAAGTCAAGGAGAAAAAAGGAAAGACGCCTTATCGATGTTTGATTTTAATTTTGATTTAGGTCCGGCAGAAAAAATTTTCGGCCCCGGCGGCGTACGCGTACAAGCGCAGGGAAGCGTGGAAACAAAAATGGGTCTTACCCGCACTTCTACCGGCAACCCGACCTTGACTGAACGGCAACGCAATCGCACGTCTTTCGATTTCGATCCGCAGGTTCAATTAAGCGCAAACGCTTCTGTGGGCGACAAAGTGAATTTCAATTTGAATTACAATACTTTATCTACATTCGATTTTGATACTAAAAAATTAAAACTGGCTTATACCGGAAAAGAAGACGAGGTAATCAAAGTTTTGGAAGCGGGGAATGTCAGTATGAATACTACGAATTCCTTGATACGGGGAGGCACCGCTCTGTTTGGCATCAAAGCGGAATTGCAATTCGGTAAACTGACCGTAGGCGCTATTTTTTCTCAACAAGAATCACAATCCCGTTCGATCTCTTCGAAGGGAAATATTCAGACCACTCCTTTTGAAATCAAGGTAGATAATTACGACGAAAACATGCACTTTTTCCTCGGAAATTATTTTACAGATACTTACGATAAAGCCATGAGTACTCTCCCTTATATTCAATCGGGAGTCAGTATCGACCGGATTGAACTTTGGATCACCAATAAACGTTCGAATTACAATCAAGCACGGAACATTGTGGCTTTTGCCGATTTGGGCGAAAATGTTCATATCAGCAATACCAGCGTAGTGCAGGTTACTCCCGGCGCAAGAGATTCGATTCCGTACAATCAAACAAACAATCTGTATTCCAAATTGGTACAGGAATATCCGGACGCGCGCAATATCAGCAACGTCAATCAGGCGTTGGATGGAAGCGGATTGACCGGCGGACGCGACTATGAAAAGATCGAAAATGCGCGCAGATTAGACCCGTCCGAATACAGGCTCAATAATCAGTTGGGCTACATCAGTTTGAGAATTCCCTTGCAGCCCGATGAAGTGTTGGCGGCGGCATACGAATATTCTTACAGGGGACAAGTATATCAGGTAGGCGAATTTTCGACCGATAATCCGAATAACACTTTCGATAATCTGTATGTGAAAATGATCAAAAATACTGCCTTGTCGCCTGCTTCTCCTTGCTGGAACTTGATGATGAAGAATGTATATACGATCAGTACGCGCGGCATAGAAAAAGATAAATTCCGCTTGGATATTAAATATCAAAACGATACGAGCGGCGTTTACCTCAATTACCTCACAGAGGGAGCTATTGCCAATAAACTTTTGTTGCGCGTGGAAAATCTCGACCGTCTCGATTCGAGAAATGAACCCTATTCCGACGGATTTTTCGATTATGTAGAAGGGTATACGGTCGTATCGCAGGATGGAAAAATTATTTTTCCGGTACTTCAACCTTTTGGCCAATATCTCAGAAAACAAATTAACGACGATGCCATTGCCAATAAATATGTATTTCAAGAATTGTACGATTCTACTTTGACCGTAGCCCGTCAAAGCGCCGAAAAAAACAAGTTTATTCTGATAGGAGAATACAAGGGCGGCGGCAATTCGAATATCGAACTGGATGGATACAATATTGCCAAAGGTTCGGTGGTCGTTACAGCCAATGGCGTACGGTTGAAAGAAAATGTAGATTACAGCGTCAATAACGCTACTGGCGAAGTCACGATTTTGAATCCGGCCTACGAAAATGCAAATATTCAGACTTCTTACGAAAGCCAGTCCAATTTTGGAATGCAGCGGAAAACGATGATGGGACTCAATCTCAATTATGCGTTTTCTCCCAAATTCAACGTGGGGGCAACGATCATGAATCTGAGCGAGATGCCGTTGACCATGAAAACCAATCCGGGCGAAGAATCTATCAACAATACTCTATTTGGCTTTAATCTCAATTATTCTAATCAATCGCAGTGGTTGACCAACTTGGTCGACAAGCTTCCGTTTGTAGAATTAACGGCGCCTTCGCAAATTACGCTCAGCGCAGAATACGCTCAGTTGATTCCCGGACACTACAAAAGCAAATGGGGCGGAAATTATTCGTATATTGATGATTTTGAGAGCGCTAAACGAACCATAGATTTGCGTTCTCCTTACTCCTGGTTTTTATCGGCCACGCCGTCCTTTTTTCCGGAATCCCGCAAGACAAACGATACAAGTTATGGAAAAAATCGATCCTTGCTGGCATGGTACTATATCGACGGATTGTTTACGCGAAAATCGTCGTTGACCCCTACGCATATTAAGAACGATGAGAATCAATTGTCCAATCATTATGTAAGGGAAGTGAAGGAAGAAGAATTATTCCCGAACAAAGATATTCGTTACAACGAATCCTCGACGGTTCCAGTGCTGAACTTGGCTTTTTATCCCAAAGAACGCGGTCCTTACAATGTGGATGCAGAGGGAATAAATGCCGATGGAACACTTTCGATTCCTCAAACGCGCTGGGGAGGCATTTTTCGTAAAATCGACAGTAATCAAACAGATTTTGAAGCGGAAAACATCGAACATATCGAATTTTGGTTGTTAGACCCGTTTATCTATGAACCTAATGCTGCGGGAGGCGATCTCTATTTCAATTTGGGCGAAATATCGGAAGATATTTTAAAAGACGGAAAAAAGTTTTTTGAAAATGGTTTGCCGATGGATGGCGATGCAAGCAAGATAGAAGAAACGGTATGGGGATATGTCCCGAAACAGCAATCGCTTGTTTATGCTTTTGATGCGGAAGGCGACCGGAAAAAACAGGATGTGGGGATAGACGGTTTGAGCAACGAACAGGAATTTACGCATTCTACGTATTCCAAGTACGTAACGGATTTTCAAACCCGTTTATCGCCGATAACCACTGAACAAATGAGACAAGATCCTTTTTCTCCACTTAACGATCCCGCCGGCGATAATTACCACTATTTCAGGGGATCGGATTTCGATCGGGATGAAACGCCCATTTTGAGCCGCTACAAACATTACAACGGAACGGAAGGGAACTCGGCCAATGCAAGCGATTCGCCCGAAAGTTATGGAACGGCCGCCAAAATAAGTCCAGACGTGGAAGATATCAATCAAGATAACACCCTGAACGAAATTGAAAAATATTTCCAATACCGCATATCCATTCGTCCGCAGGATTTGGTTGTGGGGAAAAATTTCATTGTAGACAAACGCACCACTTCGCCTCAACTTAAAAATGGCGCTTCCGAACAAGTGAACTGGTATCAATTCAAAATACCAATTCGTGAATATGAATCAATTGAAGGAGATATTCGCAATTTTCAGTCGATTCGATTTCTGCGGATGTTTTTGACAAATTTTGCCGATTCCGTCATTCTTCGCTTTGGAACTTTCGAATTGGTACGGGGCGATTGGAGAACTTATTCCAACGATTTGTCCAATCCGAATATGCCTCCGATGGGTAACGCCACGGTCAGCATATCAACGGTGAATATCGAAGAAAATGGCGACAAACAGCCAGTCAATTACATCATGCCTCCGGGCGTAAACCGGATGACCGATCCGGGACAGCCTCAATTGATCTTGCAAAACGAACAGTCGCTGGCTGTTGCCATTCGGGATTTGTCTCCCGGAGACGCCCGCGCCATTTACAAAAACACGGGTTTAGATACCCGTCAATACCGGCGATTGCAAATGTTTATTCACGCGGAAAAATTGGGCGACAGTCCGCAGACAGTAAACGACAACGAACTTTCGGTCTTTCTCCGTTTGGGTTCGGATTATAAGAATAATTATTACGAATACGAAATTCCCTTAAAGATGACTCCGCCAGCTCCTGCTTCTGGTTACAGAGACAATTCTACAGATCAGGAAACGGTTTGGCCTCATTCCAATATGTTCGATTTTCCTTTCGAAATGTTAACCAATTTGAAATTAAACCGTAACAAGGAAAAAAGAAGGGAAGGTTCGGATGTCAATTATTACACCCCCTATTCGAATTTCGATCCCGAAAAACCAATGAATAAAACGACGGTTGTGGGAAATCCTTCCATATCCGACATCAAAGTGATTATGATTGGCGTTCGGAATAATTCGCGCGACAGTAAATCGACTGAAATCTGGGCTGATGAATTGCGTTTGACCGATTTCAACGAAGATGGAGGTTGGGCAGGCAATGCCAACTTGTATGTGGGACTTTCCGATTTGGGTTCGATCAATTTTTCCGGTCGAAAAGAGACAGCCGGATTTGGCAGCTTAGACCAGGGATTGATGGATCGAAACCTCGACGATATGCAAACCGTCAATGTGTCGACGCAAATCGAACTGGGGAAATTTTTCCCGGAAAAGGCCAAAGTAAGCATACCTCTTTATTATACCTACCGGGAAGAAGTGATCAGTCCGAAATATAATCCGCTGGATCAGGATATTTTGCTGAAAGACGCGCTGAATTCGGCAGAAACCAAAGCCGAAAAAGATTCCATCCGGAGTTTTGCCTTGAATAAAGTTACCAATCGTTCACTGGACATCAACAACATGCGGGTAAATATCGTCAGCGAAAAACCAATGCCTTACGATCCAGCCAACTTTACGTTTGGCTATTCCTATTCGCAGAATAATATCCAGAATGCAACTACAGAATACGAACGGCAAATCGACCAGCGGCTGCTGTTTAGTTATTTGTATTCGCCGATGGTTAAACCATGGAGACCTTTTTATAAAAATAATAAACCTATTAGCAAGTATAAGTTTTTGAGTGAATTTCAAATTGGTTATTTGCCTAAAAGCATTGCCTTTAATTCAGATATGAACCGAAGTTATTTTGAATCGCAATTGCGCGATATTGGAAGTTTGGGCGAAAACATGATTCCTCCTTCGTTCCGGGAAGATTTTTACTGGAACAGAACTTCCGCCATCAGTTGGGATTTGACCAAAAACTTGCGTTTCAATTTGAATACCGGAACCAATGCCCGCATCGACGCTCCGCACGTACAGGTAAATAAAAAATTCAATATGGACGATTATAACCTGTGGAAAGATTCCGTCATGCAAAGTATCCGCGATTGGGGTACTCCCATGGAATATGCTCAAAATTTTTCGGCTACTTACCAACTTCCGTTTAGCTTGATTCCAGCTTTGAATTTCATTTCCGGCAATTTATCCTACAATGCACAATATGAATGGAGAAGAGGCGCTCTCATTGATATAGAAGCCGTTGAAGTAGGAAATCTCATTTCTAATCAACGCACGGTGGGATTGGATAATATCTCTTTGAACCTGATCAATTTGTACAATAAGAACAAATTTTTGGAAAACGCTAACAAAAAATATGTTCTGAAAACTCCCAGTTCCCTTGCGCGGAATGCTCGACGCAACACGCAACAGAATCCTCCCCGCAATCAGCGAACGGAAGAAAGGAGAAATAAAAAATACGAAGGAGAAGTTCAGTTAAACAAAGATTCGGCAACGGTTGTCCGGCACTCTTTAGACAACAAACGTTTGCGGGTGATGGCTCGCGGCGCCGATGGAAAAATATATCCAGTCCGTTATAAAGCAATAGATAACAATTCGATACGAATTAAAAACAAAGATTCGGTTTCCTTAAAATTGACCATTACTCAATTGCCGCCTTTAGACGATTTGAATTGGTATAAGATAACGCAGGGAGTCGCGCGGGGACTCATGATGGTTCGTAATTTGGGATTCACTTACAGTCAAACGCAAGGAATGATGATTCCCAATTTTCGTCCGGATATCGGCAATTTTTTCGGTCAGGGTTATACCGATTGGGGAAAAGCGCCCGGATGGGATTTTGCCTTTGGACTAACGGGTGAAGAATATCTCTACAAAGCCAATGCCAACGATTGGTTGGTTAAAAATGAAGACAACGTGACGCCGGCCATGTTCAGCTCCACAGAAATGTTTAATTTTACGGCTTTGCTGGAACCCATTGTCGGAATGAAAATCAACCTGACTGCCAACCGGATGGCTACGGACCAAGACCAGATTTATTTCATGTACAGCGATATGCCAAAGCGTTTTTCGGGTAACTTTTCTATGACGACAATCAGTTTGGCCACTGCATTTGAAAGAGGTAATGCAAACAACGGATATTATTCCAAAGCATTTCAAACTTTCCTCCACAACCGGGAAATCATTGCTCAGCGGATTGAAAAGAAATATCAAAATACGGTTTACCCCGATGCTGGATTTCTGCAAGGAAGCGATTGGGCTAATCAAAAATACAATTCTGAGAACGGAGGAATAGATCAGAATGCCACCGATGTATTGATCCCCGCTTTTTTGGCCGCTTATACCGGTCAAAATCCAAAGCGAATCGGGTTGAGTTTCTTCCCTGCGCTGCGCAGCGTGTTGCCGAATTGGCGTATTTCTTACGAAGGACTTATTCAATTGCCGCTCATTCAGAAGTATTTCAAATCGTTTGTGCTCGAACATGGATACAAAAGCCAGTATGCGGTAGGTTCTTACAATTCGTTCTTGAATTGGGTAGAAGCTTCCGACGGATTAGGTTTTATCCGCAACATTACCACCGACAATCCGACACCTTCTTCGGCCTACGATGTAGCGTCGGTCAGCATTATGGAAGCCTTCGATCCCTTGATTCGCTTAAATTCTCTGTTTCTCAATAATATGAGTTTTAAAATAGAATACAAAACGTCCAGAAATGTCAGTTTGAATGTATCTTCCTATCAGATAGTGGAGATGAATACAACAGACGTAGGAATGGGTATGGGTTATCGAGTGGAAAATTTCAACCGATTCTTGCGATTGCCCAAAACAGGCGGAAACAACTTCAACAATGAATTGCGGGTTTCAGTGGATATTTCCTACCGGAGAATGCAAACGCTCATTCGGAAAATTCAAGAATCGCTTACTCAGGCAACCAGTGGAGATGCGCAGACTATACTCAAACTAACGGCCGATTACAATATGAGTAAAATGCTGGTATTGCAAGTTTTCTTCGATCGGCAAATCAGCAGGCCTTTAGTGACTTCGACCGCTTATCCGCTTACGAAAACAGCCTTTGGCATCAATGCAAAAATCAGTTTAAACCGGTAGTAGAGACTTTTGCGGCCGTTCTTTGCCACTGATGCAGATATCCCAATTTATAGAGATCGAAAAAAAACATTTGAGGATGTTTTGAAAGCAAATTTTTATAAAGAGGATAACGGAATATTTTGAAAATCAGAGAGATGAAATCAGACAAGCCTCGTTTTTGCATCCAAAGAGAATACTTCAGCAAATCATTGTCTTGCGCAAATTCGTTTTTTTCAGATTCAGAAATAGTTTGGTAGATCAGCCATAGATTTTTTACCGAATTTTCCGTTTTTTCGATAAAATCTTTCGAATTATCCAATGCGCTATGAATAAGTGGATTATCAATATGACAAATTCGTATGTTTTGTTTTTTCAATTTCCAGCCAAAGAGGGTATCTTCATGTCCATAACTCGACAGGTTTTCGTCAAACTGGATTCGGTCAAATATTTTTTTTTGAATCATAAAATTAAAGGCAGAAAAAGATTTATTCGGTTGTTTGTTCCGTTGCGAAGCGTTGCGTTGTTCCCTGCAAATACCATAGCGCCAACGCAGCAGATAGACCCTTTCCGGAGGAACAGAAGTGTATTGGCAGTTGCCAACCACGACATCCGCCGGAATTTCGTTCAGATAATTTTGTAAATAAGAAGGATTGTTTATTTCCGTGTCGCAATCCATAAAAATGAGATAGGGATATTGGGCTGTTTTTGCCAATAAATTTCGTATGCGGGATCTTCCGATATTTTCTTTCAATTCGATGTAAGAGAGTTGGGTGAGTTGCTGCAATTGCCGGTTTTCTTCCTTAAAAGAGGCCGAACAATCGTCAATCAAAAGAATTTCAAACAAACAGTTTGTTAAAGAGGCCTGTCGATGCAATTCCAAAATTAATTTTCTTACATCCCAGTTATAAATGGGGATGCATATTGAAAATGCGATAGAAAGCGATTTTTTATCCATAAATGATATTAGGCAACGAAAAAACGGAGTAAATATATAAAAATTTACGGAACATTTACAAATAATATAGTCAATAGTTCTTTCGATCATGCATAAAAATAGTATCTTTGTAAAATTTTTTTAATTATAGAGTCATGAAAAATCTAGTAGAAGAACTAAATCAACATTTTGCATCTTTCATCAAAGATGCTACTTTACATGTAGAAAACGGAAACAAAGCGGCAGGGACAAGGGCTCGAAAGACATCTCTGGCTATTGAAAAGGCATTAAAAGATTTCCGTAAACAATCCATCGAAGCTTCCAAAATTTAAGACGAAATCGTATGAAAGAGGGAGGAGAATTTTCGAACAAAAAGTGATCCTCCATGTTGCGCATGACAATTGTTTCATTAGTTGTTTGTTATACAAATAGTTTAGATGATATTAATTTTAAAAAAATGAAGCTAAAAATGAACACCATCTTGAGCATGTTTACGCCTCGAGATGTAAAATTTCTCCCTTTGTTAAAAGAATTAACGGAGGTTATGGTACAAGCGGCTTCCCTTTTGTACGATTTATTTGCTTTCGCTGAAAAAGACAAACGCGACGAAATATGCAAGTTGATTAAAGCGGAAGAAGTCAAGGGGGACAAAATTTCGAGCAGAGTTCTTAAAGAACTGAACAATACGTTTATTACTCCTTTCGACAGAGAAGACATCAATGAACTTTCTGATAAGATTGAAGAAATCATCGATGCCATCAACCGAGTGGCATTAAAAGTGATGTTGTTTTCTCCCAGCCAATTTACGGAACATACGGTTCAGATGGCGGAAATCATTCAAAACGGCAGTTTGGAAGTACAAGGAGGCGTTGATGGTTTGGATCATCTTACCAAATCGGATGAAAGTTTTCGTAAACATTATAAAAAAATCAAGGCTTTGGAAGAAGAAGCCGATGGAGTTTATGAAAAGGGGATTACCGCCTTGTTCAGGGAAGAGATAGATACCCGCGAATTGGTCAAATTGAAAGATATTCTTCAAGAGTTGGAAAAAACGGCCAATAAAATCAACAGTGCAGGAAAAGTTTTAAAAACTATTTTTGTCAAATACGCTTAATGTAGACCCATAGATTACATGACTTTACTCATTATTGTTGTCGTACTGGCTATTATCTTTGATTTTATCAATGGATTTCATGATGCGGCAAATTCTATCGCGACGATTGTGACCACCCGAGTTTTAACGCCTTTTCAGGCGGTACTCTGGGCTGCCTCTTTTAACTTTATCGCTTTTTTTGTTGCTAAATATTTTATTGGCGGCTTTGGAATTGCGGAGACGGTTTCCAAAGTGGTCTGGGAAGAATTTATTACGCTTCCTATCATCCTTTCGGGATTGTTGGCGGCCATTGCATGGAACTTGTTGACCTGGCGATTGGGTATTCCCTCCTCGTCCTCGCATACGCTCATCGGCGGATTTGGAGGGGCGGCTATTTGTGGAAGCGGATTCCAATCTATTCATGGAGGAGTGATTATAAAAATCATTTCATTCATTTTTTTGGCGCCCCTCATTGGGATGGTTATTTCGGCTCTTATTACGATCGGCGTAGTATGGGCGTTTAGAAAATCCAATCCGCGAAAAGCCGACAATATTTTCAAAAAGTTGCAATTGGTATCTTCCGGTTTGTTCAGTTTGGGACATGGAATGAACGATTCGCAGAAAGTAATGGGAATTATTGCTACGGCGATGATTGCTGTAGGCAAAATGGAATCGGTAGATTCCATGCCGGATTGGATTCCTTTGACCTGTTTTGCCGCCATTGGAATGGGTACCATGATAGGAGGATGGCGCATCGTCAAGACGATGGGAAGCAAAATTACCAAGGTGACTCCGATAGAAGGCGTTTGCGCCGAAACAGCAGGAGCTATTACCCTGTTTATCACCGAAATACTGAAAATACCTGTAAGCACTACGCATACCATTACAGGCGCTATCATGGGAGTGGGCGCTGTGAAACGACTATCGGCCGTCCGGTGGGGCATCACGATTAATTTGCTTTGGGCTTGGATATTGACGATACCCGTGAGCGCTTTGCTCGCCGGGTTCATTTATCTGGTGGTACGTTTACTGGGAATTCAGTAAGCAAGGGTATGATCCTTCTGTTGCGTCTCGCTTTCGGGCTCAGTCAAGCGGAACAGAAAGTCGCGTTCTTCTTCCGACAAGAAAGGACTTAAGCAGTCGTATACCTTTTGATGGTAATCGTTCAACCAGCGAATTTCCTCTGGACTCATCAGCGACCAGTCGATTAGTTTTTTGTCTATGGGACAGAGCGTTAAAATTTCAAAAGCGTAGTATTCTCCGAATTCGGTAATTCGGTAAGGAATGACGAGAAGAAGATTTTCTATGCGGATCCCATATTGGCCGGCTTTGTACAAACCCGGCTCGTTGGAAACAACCATCCCGGGTTGAAGCTCCGTAGGATTGTAATTCATGCGAATACTTTGCGGCCCTTCGTGTACGTTCAGAAAATGGCCAACGCCATGTCCAGTACCATGCAGGAAGTTTTGTCCTTCTTTCCAAATAAATTGACGAGCCAAAACATCCAATTGCGTTCCGACCGTTCCTTGAGGAAATGCAATGCAGGACAATTGGATATTCCCCTTCAACAGATGAGTAAAATCTTTTTTCATTTCATCCGTTACAGCGCCTGTGGCAAGAGAACGGGTAATATCGGTAGTGCCATCGAAATACTGTGCACCCGAATCGATCAATAAAATTCCTTCCGGTAAAACAGGAACATTCGTTTCCTCTGTGGGCGAATAGTGAACAATTGCGCTGTGAGCTCCGTAAGCGGCAATCGTTTCGAAACTTTCGCTGAAAAAATAAACCTGTTCACTTCGAAATTTCTTCAGTTGACGACTGACATCTAATTCAGTAATCGTTTGTCTTTCGTCCATTTGTTTATTCAGCCCATAAAGAAATTTCATCCAAGCGACGCCGTCTCTTTGCATGGCGTTGCGAAATCCGGCTATTTCCGTTTCATTTTTAACGGATTTCAAACGATCTACCGGATGGGTCGACAATTCTTTGATTGTGCAAGATTTGGGAATGGCGGTATATAGGCGGTAATTGATTTTGTTTGGAGTAATCAGCACGCAAGTTTCCGAAGAAAGATTTTGGATATACGGGTAAACGGTTTCGTATTCGGCCAAAAGAATCCCTTCGTTCTGCAAATATTCGGTCGTTTCGGGAGTCAGTTTTTGAGGATCGATAAAAAGAACAATTTCTTTTTCCGAAACCACGGCATAACACACGCTTACCGGATTGTACTCAATATCGTTTCCCCGCAAATTAAACAGCCAAGCAATGGAATCTAAAGAAGCCAACAGCGTGCAATCGCATGCGTTCGCCCGCATCTCATTGAGTAAACGGCTGATTTTACTGCGCGCATTTTCTCCAGAAAAATGATCGGAAAGGATAAAAGCTTTATGAAGAGGAATCGCCGGACGATTTTTCCAGATTGCATCATAAGGAGCAAAATCGGATTGCACTTGAATGCGGTACTTTTCGAAATAAGCGCTTAACGACAAAGCGTCGGAAGCGGCATAGACAGAGCCTTCAAAAGCAACGCAATTACCGGAAGACAATTGATTTTTAATCCACTCTTCCGGAGTGGGAACGCCGGGCAGTCCCATTCGAAACAATTCGATGCCGCTGTGCCGGAGTTGATTTTCAGCTTGCAAAAAATAGCGGGAATCGGTCCACAATCCTGCTTTATCCAAAGTTACGGCCACAGTGCCAGCCGATCCGGTGAATCCAGAAATCCATTGGCGTGTTTTCCAATGATCGGGCGTATATTCCCCTATGTGTGGATCAGTCGTTGGAATCATGCACGCATGGACATTTTCCTTGTGCATGATTTCCCGCAAAGCCTCTAAAGGAGATGTCGAAATGCTGGAAATTTGCGTCCTGTTTTCCTGCCGTTTTCCGTTCATTTTATTCGATGATTGAGGTTATTATTATTATTCGCTTTGAGTTGCTATCTGTTTCTCTTCCGCCTGTTTTTCTTCCAACAATTGTTTCTCCTCCTCTGCTCTTTTCACATACACCTCTTCCCAAACGACCCAAAAAATAAAAATGATTAGATAATAGATGTACCTGAAAATGCCATCGTGTAAGGAATCAAAACGTTCGCTATGTCCATTGGTCAACACGACGATTAAACCAATTCGAATAATGTTGTAAATAGTTAGTACAATACACCCCAAAGGGATATACCACAATTTGTTCCATTGAAATTTTCCTTTGAGCGTCAACCGATAAAAAGTCATAATGCCGCAGAAAATAAACAACTGCTTAATGCCGATGCATCCCCAAATAATAAAGATATGAATGCCGCCATTGGGGAAAAATAAAGTAGTGTCGTCTACGATTAAGCTCTGCGTCTTGGGAAGCAAAAGGATAAACCAAGCAGTTGCTTGCGTCAGATAAAAACAGGCCGTATGAAACCACGCTGGAGTGACGTTCTTTCCCAAGAAGTACATGTATTCGCTGTCTCTATCTCCCTCAATCGTCAGTTTCCAACTCACATGAAAAAAGAAAAGAAGCCCCAAGAAATAAATTACGCCTTTATAGGGTGCAATTGTCCTCCACACTGAGGCAAATGACATACTCATTTTGTAAGGTATTATAATGGTAATTTAAATTGGTAATTCAAATTGAATGTACAAAGTTAGTATTTTTCTGGGAAAAATATTAACTTTGTACAAAATCAATGCGTGAAGGCGCTAATTAAGAGAGATTCATAATAATGCAAATAAAAATATTTGAATTCAATCCGGTTTCTGTAAATACCTATTTGATTTACGATGAAACCAAAGAGGCAGCCCTTATTGATTGTGGGGCATCGTCTAAAAGAGAACAGGACGAACTAAAAGAATACATTCATTCTCAGGGTTTAAAAATAAAACGCCTGTTGAACACCCATCTTCATTTTGATCATGTATTAGGTAATCGCTTTATTTTCGATACGTACGGAATAAAGCCTCAATACCACGAAGCGGACGATTCGATGCCGAATTTGCGAATGCAAGCCGGCATGTTTGGATTTCCGATTCAATACGAATCGATAAGCGCCGAGCGTTTCATTGGCGACGCCGATATCATTTCGTTTGGAAATACCGCGCTATTAGCTTTACTGACTCCCGGACATTCGCCGGGAAGTCTTTCTTTTTATGATGAAAAAGACCATTGTGTATTTACGGGCGACGCCCTTTTCCAACACGACATCGGAAGAACCGATTTATGGGGAGGAAATGAAGAAATCTTGCTGCATTCGATCCGTACCAAATTGTTGACTTTGCCCGACGATACCATCTTGTATCCCGGACATGGGCCATCGTCGACCATTGGAGAAGAAAAACAACACAATCCTTATTTACAACACCATTAAGTTATGAATAATCATAAGTGTATTTCAACATCTCTTTCAAAAGAATTGGGAAAAGGCGGATTTGTTTCCCGCCATTTGGGAGTGAACGAAAAAGAGATTGAAACCATGATGGCCAAAATCGGCGTCAATAGTTTGGAACAACTCATCGAAGAAACGATTCCGGAGAATATTCGTTTAAAAAATGAACTGGAACTTCCAGAAGCAATGACCGAACGAGAATACATGGAACATATAGCCGAAGTAGCTTCCAAAAATGAACTATTTACTTCGTATATTGGCATGGGTTGGTATGATACCTGTACGCCTCCGGCCATTATCCGCAATGTGTTTGAAAATCCGGTTTGGTATACTTCCTATACGCCCTACCAGGCTGAAATTTCACAGGGACGCCTCGAAGCCTTATTGAATTTTCAAACCATGATCTGTGATTTGACGGCGCTTCCCCTGGCCAATTGTTCGCTTCTCGATGAAGCGACTGCCGCAGCCGAAGCCGCCCACATGCTTTTCCAAACTCGAAGTCGAGAACAAATCAAGCAGAATGCGAACCTATTGTTTGTCGACCAGAAAATATTCGATTCTACCTTAGCCGTCTTGCATACTCGGACACAACCGCAAGGCATTCGACTTGTTATAGGCGATTACCGGCAATGGGATCAAATAGTCGAATCGCTGCAAGGGCAACTATTCGGAGCGCTGTTGCAATATCCCAACGCCGACGGATCAGTAGGAGATTACCAGACCTTGGTAGAAAAAGTTCATGCGCAAGGAGCTAAAGTAGCCGTCGCTGCCGATTTGTTGAGTTTGTGTTTGTTGACTCCTCCGGGAGAATGGGGCGCCGACGTGGTTTTCGGTTCTTCCCAGCGGTTTGGAATTCCGATGTATTACGGAGGACCTTCTGCCGCTTATTTTGCGGCAAAAGAAGAATACAAACGCTACTTGCCGGGAAGAATCATTGGCATTTCCAAAGACGTCTATGGAAAAAGAGCTTTGCGATTGGCCTTGCAGACCCGCGAACAGCATATCAAACGGGAAAAAGCCACCAGCAACATTTGCACGGCGCAAGCTTTGTTAGCCACCATGTCTTCATTTTATGCAATCTATCATGGTCCGGAAGGATTGAAAAAAATAGCTGAAAGAATTCATGCGTATGCCGGTTTTCTTGCTGACGAATTATCGAAAATGGCTTATGTACAAGAAAATAAAAACTATTTCGATACTTTGAAAATAGATTTGCCTCTGGACGCTTCGATGGATATTTTGCGGGAAACTGCGTTAGAATGTAAAGTCAATCTCCGTTACTTTGAAGACGGAAAGATAGGGATCAGCATCGACGAAACGACATTGCCGGAAGATATAGGCGTTTTGCTGTACATCTTTTCGTCGGCAATCCAAAAAGAAATTTTGCTGGAAAGAGATATTCCAGAACAGATTTATCTGGATGCTTCCTTGCTGCGGACCTCTCCATATCTGACTCACGAAGTTTTCCATGCGTATCATACCGAAACGGAATTGATGCGTTACATTAAAAAATTAGAACGACGCGATATTTCGTTGGCTCACTCCATGATTTCTTTAGGTTCTTGTACCATGAAGTTGAATGCGGCTGCGGAAATGTTGCCGTTAAACGATCCCCATTGGGCCAACATTCATCCATACGCTCCGGAAGATCAAGTAGAAGGATACAGCGAACTGATAGAAAATCTATCCTCGTATTTGGGCTGTATTACCGGTTTGCCGGGAGTCAGTTTCCAACCCAATTCAGGAGCCGCTGGAGAATACGCCGGTTTGATGACCATTCGCGAATACCTCAAGTCGACAGGACAGGGGCAGCGGAACATTGTTCTCATTCCGGCCTCCGCGCACGGAACCAATCCGGCATCGGCTATTCAGGCCGGATTTCAAACTTTAACCATCCAGTGCGATCCCCACGGCAATACGGATATAAACGATTTGAAAATAAAAGCGGAAGAGAACAAAGAAAACCTGGCGGCTTTTATGATTACGTATCCTTCTACGCATGGCATCTTTGAAGCCAACATTGTAGAGATGTGCCGGATTGTCCATGTCAACGGCGGACAGGTATACATGGATGGCGCCAACATGAACGCCCAGGTAGGCCTCACCCACCCCGGATATATCGGAGCCGACGTTTGCCATTTGAATCTTCACAAAACGTTTGCAATTCCCCATGGAGGAGGCGGCCCGGGCGAAGGTCCGATCTGCGTAGCTCCTCATCTGATCCCGTTTTTACCATCCCATCCCGAAAAAGACGGTTCCTGTCGAAATACGGTAGCTTCCTCTCCTTTCGGCAGCGCCGGAATTTTGCCGATTACTTATGGATACATCCGAATGATGGGCGCTTCCGGCTTGGTTTTGGCCACCCAGATAGCCATTTTGAACGCCAATTATTTGGCTTCCCAATTGGAAGACGCTTACGGAATCGTATACAAAGGCGCGCAATCGCGCGTAGGACACGAATTAATTCTCGAATGCCGAAACATCAAATTGTATTCGGGAATCGACGAAACGGATATTGCAAAACGTTTGATCGACTTTGGATTTCATGCGCCGACGCTTTCTTTTCCTGTGCACGGTACCTTGATGATCGAACCAACCGAAAGCGAAAGTTTGGCCGAATTGGATCGTTTTGTGGAAGCCATGATTACAATTCGGAAAGAAATCGAAGAAATAGCCCAAGGACTTTCTGCCAAAGACGACAATGTATTGATCAATGCGCCTCATCCGCAATACGAAGTCTGCGGCAACGAATGGAAACATCCGTATTCGCGGACAAAAGCGGCTTTCCCGCTCCCGTGGCTTCAAGAAAACAAATTTTGGGTCAATGTAGCGCGTGTAGATAACGCTTTCGGCGACCGGAATCTAATAGCGACGCAATGTCCTGAAGCAATTTGCAGTTGATTCCATTTGATTTTGTAGAACGCCACTCAACCCTAAAATCCTTAAAATAAAAAAACTCGCTGATTTAGCGAGTTTTAGGGGCGGAAAGCGAGGGATTCGAACCCCCGGTACAGTTACCCGTACACCGCATTTCGAGTGCGGCCCGATCGACCACTCCGGCAGCTTTCCCTTTTTTCAAGATTTCAAAATTTTTCAAATTTTACGGTGCAAAAATACAATTTTATTGGTTACCAAAAAACGAAATCAAAATAAATATTGTTTTTCAAATCATAATAAATGAGTTTTATTTTTTATTTTTCCCGCATGAACACATTAATCGGCGTACCTCTCAGATTCCAATGTTTACGCAATTGGTTTTCCAAAAAGCGTTTGTAAGGTTCTTTTACCCATTGAGGCAAATTACAGAAAAACACAAAACTTGGAACTGCCGTATTCGGCAATTGAGTGATGTATTTAATTTTTACCACTTTTCCTTTATTCATAGGGGGAGGCGTTTTTTCAATGATCGGAAGCAAAACTTCATTTAGTTTATGAGTAGGTATTTTTGTTTTCCGTACCTCATAAACCTCTTTCGCTGTTTCCAAAACTTTGTATATCCGCTGTTTAGTAAGAGCCGAAGCAAAAATAATCGGTACGTCGACCCATGGAGCTATTCGTTCGCGGACCGCATTTTCAAAAACGCTGATCACTTGCTGATTTTTGTTTTCAACCAAATCCCATTTGTTTACTACAATTACCAGGCCTTTTTTATTCTTTTGAATCAATGAGAAAATATTAATGTCCTGCGATTCGATTCCGCGAGTGGCGTCGATCATCAAGATGCAGACGTCTGCATTTTCGATGGCGCGAATGGCGCGAATCACCGAATAGTATTCCAAATCTTCATTTACTTTCCCTTTTTTACGAATTCCTGCTGTATCGACTAAATAAAATGTGAGTCCGAATTTATTATAAAGGGTATAAATAGAATCGCGCGTAGTACCTGCAATATCCGTTACAATATTTCGCTCTTCCCCTATAAAAGCATTGAGTAGGGAAGATTTACCAGAATTGGGACGGCCTACTATTGCTATTTTGGGAAAATCTTCTTCCCCGCTTTCTTCCGGTTTTTTAGTAAATTTGGCAACCAACGCATCCAATAAATCGCCTGTGCCGGAACCGTTGATAGCGGAAATATTGTAGGGGTCTCCCAATCCCAAGGCATAAAATTCGGCCGATTGAGGATATAATTCAAATGTATCCGCTTTATTGGAAACGAGGATAACCGGTTTTTTCCCTTTGCGAAGCATGGCTGCCACTTGCTGATCCAAATCGGTTGTTCCATGCAAAACATCTACTAAAAATAAAATGACATCGGCCTCTTCAATGGCAATTTGAACTTGTTTGTTGATTTCTTCTTCAAAAATGTCTTCCGAATTTACCACCCACCCGCCGGTATCAATGACCGAAAATTCCTGTCCTCCCCATTCCGCCTTACCATATTGGCGATCGCGGGTAGTACCGGAGGTTTCATCCACAATGGCTTGCCTACTTTGAGTCAAACGATTGAATAAGGCTGATTTGCCCACATTGGGACGACCTACTATGGCTACAATATTACTCATATTTTTGTATGCTTCATTCTAATTTATATCCAAAACTTTTCAGCAATTGATCTCTGTTTCTCCAATCTTTTTCTACTTTGACGAATATTTCGAGAAAGATTTTTTTGTTGAAAAACTTTTCTATCTCTTTTCGCGCCATAGAACCTACTTTTTTGATCGCTTTTCCTTTATCGCCGATAATTATTCCTTTCTGGGAATCTCGCTCCACCACAATCAGCGTTTTGATCCGGATGATGTCTTTCGATTCTTCAAAAGCCTCTACCACTACTTCTACCGAATAGGGTATTTCTTTCTGGTAGTACAAAAAGATTTTTTCGCGTATGATTTCGGTCACAAAAAAGCGAGCTGGACGGTCGGTCATAGCGTCTTTTTCAAAGTAGGGCGGCGATTCGGGAATCAACTCTTCAATCCTTTTTTTCAAGTAATCGATATTAAATCGATGAATAGCCGATAAAGGGATAATTTCCGCTTGCGGAAGTATTTCTTTCCATTCGATTACTTTTTCTTCCAGTTCTTTCTGATTAGAAAGATCTATTTTATTAATAATCAACAAAATAGGAGAACTAACCGCTTTTACCTTCTGGAGAAAAAAATCATTTTTATCCGGTTTTTCAACGACGTCGCTTACATAAACCAATACATCTGCATCGTTCAAAGCCGATTCGGAAAAATTGAGCATATTTTCCTGGAGTTTGTAACTGGGACGGAGAACGCCCGGCGTATCGGAATACACGATTTGCATATCTTCCGTATTGACGATTCCCATAATCCGATGGCGGGTCGTTTGTGCCTTAGAAGTGATGATGGAGAGTTTTTCTCCTACCAAAAGATTCATCAAGGTAGACTTACCCACATTCGGATTTCCAACGATATTTACAAATCCTGATTTATGCATACAAAAAGAATGAAAAAGCCTTTACGCGCTTCCGTTTGTTAGATTATATCCCCATTTCAAATAAGTAGCGCCCCAGGTAAAACCTGCGCCAAAAGCCGTAAGAATGAGATTATCGCCTTTATGCAAGCGAGGTTCCCATTCCCATAAACAAATCGGGATCGTTCCAGCGCTGGTATTTCCGTATTTGTCGATATTGATCATCACTTTTTCGATAGGAATTTCCAAACGATCTGCTACCAAGTCAATAATCCGCATATTGGCTTGATGCGGTACAATCCAGTGAATTTGATCCCTCGATAAATTGTTTCTTTTGATCAACTCTTCGCATGCACTGACCATGTTGGAAATGGCATGTTTGAATACCACTTTGCCATCTTGCCAGATGTAATGAAGCCGATTGTTGATCGTTTCGTGGGAGGAAGGATTGACCGAACCGCCTCCGTACATGTGTAAATACTCCGGAGAACTTCCATCGGAATACAATACGGAATCCATTATTCCTATTGGCTCGGTAGTGGCTTCCAGCAAAGCGCAACCGCAACCATCTCCAAAAATAGGACAGGTGTTTCTGTCCTCATAATCGGTGACTGTAGAAAGTACATCTCCCGCAATCACCATTACTTTTTTATACTTTCCGGAAACAATAAAACTTTCCGCCACTTCTAAGGCGTAAATGAAACCGCTGCATGCAGCTTCCAAATCGAAACCGAAGGCTCGCGTCATTCCTGTTTGAGCTGCAGTCAAGGCCGCCGAGCAAGGCAGCAGGTAATCGGGGGTAGAGGTTGCAAAAACGACTGCGTCTACTGAAAGCGGATCGAAATTATGCCGGCTTTTCAAATCTTCTACGGCTTTTGTTGCCAACCACGAAACTCCTCGTCCCTCTTCCGCCTTCAAAATTCTTCTTTCCTTGATGCCAATCCTTTTGATAATCCATTCGTCGGATGTTTCGACCATCGTGGACAGTTCTTCGTTGGTCAAGCGGTAATTAGGAACATAACTGCCTACGCCTGTAATAACAGCATAAATCTTACTCATATCATCCCTATAAAACGTTAATAGAAATGCCCTAAAAAGGATCACGTTTATTTTATCCTTTTTTAGGGCCTTCTTTCTTAATAGTATATCAGGGGGGTACATTAATGGCCTAAGCGTTTTTTGCTTCGGCAGCTTTGTCAATGATAACTTTACCCTTGTAATATAACCTTCCCTCATACCAATGCGCTCTGTGATAGAGATGGTATTCGTTTGTTGTTGGGTCAAGAGCTATCTGAGGAAGGACTGCTTTATCGTGCGTTCTTCTTTTATCTCTTCTGGTCTTACCAATTCTTCGTTTAGGGTGTGCCATTTTCTATTTCTATTATTTAAAAATGATTGATTAATCTTCCTTGAAATCATTTAGTGCATCCCACCGAGGATCATTATTGTCATCCATATCGTCATCGTTGAGGATTATATCGTCGCCGTCGTCCATATCAAACGAACCGTCGTCATCCGTCGATTTAACCGTATGCTTTTTTAATTTGGAAGTCATTTGTTTATTGCATTTTCCTGCCGCGTGAACGTGTTTAAGCGGAATCGCTAAAGCAACAAATTCGTACAGAAACCATGCCAGATTAATAACTCCTTCCGATTCGGGAATAACGACAATATCGTCGCTTTCTTCCGAAAAATCTTTTCCGAATTTTACCGTTAAGCGCGCATTGGTCTCAATAGGGTAATCCATATCGTCCAAACACCTATCGCATGGAACAATTGCTATTCCTTTCAGATTAAACGCCAGATTAAAACTGCTTTTCGTTTTTGTTATAACGAGCTTTACATTGATTTTACCCTTCCGGACGTCTTCTCCATCAATATTAGTGAAAAACTGATTATCCAACAGATATTCATATTCTTGAACATCCTGCTGCATGCTTTTCAAATCTACTTTATATAAATCAAACTTTCCCAAACACAATGACTTTTAAAACGCTGCAAAGGTAAAAAATTTTCTTAAACAAACAAAACGAAAAAAAGAATATGCAAAATCTTTTTTCGGAACGATCGCGTCATTTCCGTAGACTGAAACATACAATAAACCAAGCGTCGTCTCCTGCGGGACGACTTAGTTTACAGTTCAGCTATTTCTTCTTCGTCGTTATTTTTATTTCTGCGCTTTGCAGGCCGTTCGACTATGCTTCTGTTTCATTTCCCCGCAGCAGCTTTCGATGCCTCTTCCTTATATTAGGATAATTATACAAAAAAGCCAAGAAAGAATTTTATTTCATTTCTTGACTTTTCTGAACTAAATTAATTAACTTCTTTTGGTTTTTTTATTTTTTATTCAGCAATACAACGCACAGAAAGCATCATGGTGAAATACAGAGAATTTACCTGTCTACTGGACGAGGTGAATTCCAAAATGGAAGCCAATGCAACGGACTGGGAAGTACCATAATGGTCAAAGGAAGAACTCCAGTAACGTCCGGTTGCTCCGCGTAGATCCAAGTTTCCTCCATTTAAGCTGTGAGAACCCCCAGCCGGCAAGTATAATCCGTCGCCAATGAATATTCCGCTGGAGAAATTTGCAGCATTGTTATTCCACGTGCCTATGTTGCGTATGGAATTGTTACTTAATGCGCCCTGCCATTGAGCGGCTGTCGGAACCCGGTAACCCATAGGACAAGGGTCGTTCGCCGTTTTTTCATTGTTATTCCATGCGTCGACGGGTGCGTAAGCGCTGTTCCAACCGGGAGCGCCAACGTCGCTTACCGTTGCAGCCGCTTGGCTGCGTCCAAATTGGTAGTAAGAACCATTCAGTCCGGACGCCGGAGAAAGCGGATTCAGCGATTGATTCGCTCCTAAATTATAGCACATGAACGATTTCCATTCATTGGAACTGATCTTGGCTCCACAGCAAATACAATCTTGAATCGAAATAATCAACGGAACCGAATAATTGGTAGAACCCACTGTATATACTGCATATAATCTTATTTTGGCAGCCTGCGCCCGCGTGCGTCCCACAATCAGCGGATTGCTGTCCGCCGAATTCAAATTCGTCTTGAAATTCAACACAATCGTTGCCGTATTTCCGGAAGCAATAGACGTGCCGCTATAATTAACCGTATAAGGAGAGGTTTCATCCAATACATTTTCCGGATCAACTACCACAAAACGGAAGTTGTTTCCTGCCTCTTTTGCAGTAAAGGTATATAATTTATCGTTCAGGGATAGGGAAGCAAAAGAGGTTTTATTGGCTAATCGGCCGTCTCTGTTTCCGCAATCGCCTCCAAAATTCGATTCGACAATATCAAAGCAAATTTTACCCGCCAAAGTACCTTTTCCGGTGGCCATATTGGCTGGATCGTCGCTTACCGTTAAGGTAAAGAGTGGAGAATCAGCATGAGTACCGCAACCATTGGCTACTCGACACCAATAGCTTACGGTTCCCGTTTGAGTTGGGGTACAAACGAAGGAGGAAATACTTCCTACTTCTGCATCCATATCCCCTACGTTATTACCCTTGTACCATTTATAATTTGCTTGATTGAGATTGTTTGCCGTCACGCTTAAAGTAACCGAATTGCCTACGATCGTTGCAATGTTTTTCGGACCCACCGGACTGGTGATTACCGGCGCTGGACAAACATTTGACAGGTGTATCGTCTTCTGCAAAATGGGGACGCTTACATCTTGTCCGCAAGCATTGACGCCTCGAACTGTTATTTTTACGCTATCGCTATTTGCGTTAGCCGCGGTTGGATATACTACCGAAACGCGCGAGTTTCCCTGACCCACTGTGAGATAGGCCGCTGTAACGTCTATTCCGCCCATTTCGAGAGTCCATGTATAAGTAACCGGTCCATTCGTACCCGCTACTTCAAGGGTTTTCTGGTCGCCGTAATAGGCGTCTTGCGGTTCTTCAACCCAAGTAAGGCGAGTAAAGTCGAACAGAGTAACCGTTTTTACGGCCGACATCTGGCTGACGCAGCCTCCATCGGATACCGTAGCAGTATAGTTGCCCGGTTGAGTCACCTGAATGCTGGGTCCCGTTACTCCCGTCATCACGGCGCCGTCCTTGTACCATACCACTATAGGCGAACTGGCTTGCGTGATGACGGAAAGAGAAGTGTTTCCTCCGCACAACGAGGAAGAGCCGGTGATCAACGGAATAGCCGGCGCTGGAGTAGCGTCTATGGGTACATTCGCGCTGATTTCACTTGCACAACCGCTGCCGGTAGCCCGCAACCGGATGACAACGCTGGACGCCGAGGGCAGCGGATAATAAATACCGGTACCCGTGCCGATTTGCGTATTGTCGGCATACCAGGTATAGGCATATTGAGGATCGTAATTGTTTACTTCCAAATAGGCGGATCCGTAATTGCAAAAACGCCAATTGGAAGTCACTCCGTTAATTTTCATGCTGGGCGTTGGAACAGGAGAACTGGAATTATCTACCCGCACCAGAACCGCTCCCGACAAAAGGGAAGAACAGTCTCCGTCTTCAATCGCCGCTTGCCATACTCCAGCGGCGGCCTGAATTTCCGTTTGGTTGTCAAACGAAGAACCTTGTTTTACTCCATCTTTGAACCAGACAATTTTGCCTGCTGGAGGATTCACAAGAGTCAGTTTGACGGTACCGCCCGCGCCGCAAGCAACTCCATTGTTGGCGCTGATGATTTGCTGAGGCGCTTCGGGAGCCGTAGTTTCAGATGCGGAGACTTGTACGGATTGTGAATTGGGACATCCGATTTTGTCTCCATACACAATGTATTTACCGGCTTGGGTAGCCATATATTGTACACCGCGGGCCACTTCTTCTCCGTTCAATGTCCAAATATAAGTTCCGTTCGCTGGACGATTATCCAAATAGAGATAAACCGCTCCGCCCACGCAAAGACTCAACGAATTTTCCGTTTTGATATTCGGAACAGCGCTGGTTGTTCCGCAACCTGTATTATCGCCCGATTGCTCAAAAACAAAGGTATTCGTATCTCCACAAGGGGTCGTAACCAACAAAAGAGCGTTACGGGAAGATGCGCGGTCGTTCGGTTGGAATTTTACGGAAAATCTTCCCGCTCCGGCGTCTAAAATCGTTAGATGATCAATGTACTGTTCGCCCGAAATCCAAGTAAAGGAAAAAACTCCGGGTTGAGTACAGGAAAGATCAGAAGCCGTATATTTGTTTTCTTTTGATCCATCGAAAGGGAAAGGACTGACATTTCCCGGATCTTCGGTCAATACCAGCGAGCTGCCCGAATTGAGCCTCATCCAATTGTCGCCGTCCCAAATGTAAAGTCCAGCGCCCGTCGTTGCGTTAATATTATATACAATGGTACCTCTCAAGTCTTGGTTTATGTCCTGTGCTTGAGTAATTCCTACAAATCCAACATTTGGAATCTGTCCTAAATCAGGAAGATCGACATGCGAAAGCAATAATCCTCCTGTCGTAGTGCTGTTCAAGTCGAGAAGCGCTCCCGCTTGAGGGTCGGTTAATCCGCCAATGGTAACTTGAGATTGAGCATTGTTCATTGATAACACCATTACTGCTATCAAGAAAAATAGGGAATAAAGTGTTGTTCTCATTTTAATAACATGTTTTTTTGAATTTAAATACATTTCTTTGATTAATTATGTCCTTTATCTGTCCGTTTTTCAACCAATGTGATGTGTGCGATTATTTAGTTTTGTTTCCCAATTTCTTTTTTATTCTGTTTCCGTCTTTGCGGTTATAAAGAAAACTATATAAGACATAGTTTTAATAATGAGTTGCAAATATAGTGTAATATCTTATGCAGAACAAGGATTTTTGCAAAAGTTAAATTTAATTTTAGGAATCAAAAAAAAATTAAGATATGTACCTATACAAATAGACATTCAGAAAAAAACAATTGTAATTTTTTTCTGAATTTTAAGAAATATAATCTATATATCTGAAAAAAATCGTAATTAAATGACTGAATAGTATCATAAAAATACTAAATGACACTTTTTATGTCATTATTTAATATTCGTCTTCCTGCCATTATAAAAAAAGCCAAGAAAGAATTTTACTTTCTTTCTTGACTTTTGGACTATCGATGAATTAACTTTTCTCTATTTATCTATCTTTATTCAGCTATGCAGCGAACGGAAAGCATCATACTGAAATACTCAGAATACACCGTTCTATTGGATGAACTGAATTCCAAAGTGAAAGCCAATGCAAATTTAGGATCTCCATATATATAATGGTCAAATGAAGAACTCCAATAGTGTCCGTCTGATCCGCGCAAACATAAGCCTCCGCCATTCAAACTGCGCCAACCTGCCGCCGGCAAGTATAATCCGTCGCCAATGAATAGGCCGCTGGTGAAATTTGTACTGCTATTATTCCACGAGCCTACGTTGCGTATGGAATTATTACTTAATACGCCCCTCCATTGATCCACTGTCGGAACGCGGTAACCCGTCGGACAAGGATCGTTTACCGTTTTTTCATTGTTATTCCATGCATCGATGGGCGCATATATGGGATTCCAGCCGGAAGGATAACCGTCGTTTTGCTCGTTTGCTTTTGCAGCCTCATTTTTGCGTCCAAATTGGTAATAAGAACCGTTAAGACCGGACGCCGGTACAAATGGGTTCAGCGCTTCATTCGCTCCCAAGTTATGACACATGAACGATTTCCATTCACTGGAACTGATCTTGGCGCCGCAGCAAATACAATCTTGAATTGAAATGGTCAACGGAACCGAATAATTAGTAGAACCAACCGTCCACGCTGCATATAATTTTACTTTGGCGGCTTGCGCTTGCATACGTCCCACAATCAGCGGATTACAATCCGGCAAATTCAAATTCGTCTTGAAGTTCAACACAATTGTTGCCGTATTTCCGGAAGCAATATTCGTACCGTTAAAATTATTCGTTGCGGTATAAGGATGGGTTTCATCCAAAACCCTTTCCGGATCGACTACCACAAAATGAAAGTTGCTTCCTGCGCTTTGTGCGGTAAAGGTGTATGTTTTATCCTTGATCGACATGGAAGCAAAAGAGGCTTTGTTGGCCAGTCGGCCGTCTCTGTTTCCACATTTGCCTCCAAAGTTCGACTCGACAATATCAAAACAAATCTTGCCAACCAAAGTTCCGCCGCCGGCGGGCATATTGGCTGGATCTTCGCTGACGGTTAAGGTAAAGAGAGGAGAATCGACATAAGTACCGCAACTATTGGATATCCGACACCAATAACTTTCGATTCCCGTTTGAGTTGGGGTACAAACCATGGAAGAAGTGTTTCCTACCGGTTGAGTAGTAACCCCTGCGCCGCCTTTGTACCAGGTATAATATGCTTGATTGAGATTGTTTGCCGTAACGCTCAAAGTAACCGGATTGCCTACGATCGTTGCACTGTTTTGCGGGCCGATCGGACTGGTGATTACGGGCGTTGGACAAACATTTGACAGGGTTATCGTCTTCTGCAAAATGGGGTCGGTTACATCCTGTCCGCAAGCATTGACGCCTCGAACCGTTATTTCTATTTGGCTATTGCCTCCTATGGGATATTCTACCGAAACGCGCGGACTTCCCTGACCGGCTATGAGATATCTTGAGGTAATATCCACTACGCCCTGCTTGAGAGTCCATGTATAAGTAACCGGTCCGTTCGTACCCGCTACTTCAAGGGTTTTTTGGTCGCCGTAATAGGCGTTTTGCGGCTCTTGAACCCAGGTAAGGCGGGTAAAGTCGAACAAAACAACCGTTTTTACAGCCGACATCTGACTGACGCAGCCTCCGTCGGATACCGTAGCGGTATAATTGCCCGGTTGAGTCACCTGAATGCTGACTCCCGTTTCTCCCGTCATTACTTCGTTGTCTTTATACCATATTACTTTAGGAGCGCCGACTGGAGCGCTGACGGAAAGAGAGGTACTTCCTCCGCACAACGACGACGAGCCGGTGATCAACGGAATGGCCGGAGCAGAAGTTTCTTCTATCGGTATCTTGGAACTGACTTCTTTTGCGCAACCGCTTCCGGTAGCCCGCAACCGTATAATTATGCTGGATGCCGCGGGCAGCGGATAATAAATACCAGTACCTGTGCCGATTTGCGTATTGTCGGCATACCAGGTATAGGCGTATTGAGGATCGTAGCCGTCTACTTCCAGATAGGCGGATCCGTAATTGCAAAAACGCCAATTAGAGGTCGCTCCGTTGATTTTCATTCTGGGTTCAGGAATATTACCGCCGGAAAGGTCTACACGTACCAGAACCGATTCCGATAAAATAGAGGAACATTCGCCGTCTTCAATCGCCGCCTGCCATATTCCTTCGCCCGCAAGAATCTCCGACTTGTTGTCAAACGAAGAACCTTGTTTTATTTCATTTTTGAACCAGACAATTTTGCCTTGGGCCGGAGGATTCACAAGGGTCAGTTTGACGGTACCTCCCGCTCCGCAGGCAACTCCATTGTTGGCGCTGATGATTTGTTGAGGCGCTTCGGGAGCCGTAGCCGTAGATGCGGAGACTTGTATGGATTTTGAAATGGGACATCCGATTTTATCTCCATACACAATGTATTTACCGGACTGGGTAGCCGCATATTGGGCGCCTCGACTCACTTCATGCCCATTCAACGTCCAGATGTAAGTTCCGCTCGTTGGACGATTTTCCAAATAGAGATAAACCGCTCCGCCCACGCAAAGACTCAACGAATTTTCAGCCTTGATATTCGGAACAGAACCGGTCGTTCCGCAACCCGAATTATCGCCCGCTTGCTCGAAAACGAAGGTATTGCTGTCTCCGCAGGGGGTGGTAACCAATAGAATGGCATTGCGGGAAGATGCGCGGTCGTTCGGTTGAAATTTTACGGAAAATTTTCCCGCTCCTGCGTCTAAAATCGTTAGATGATCAATGTACTGTTCGCCCGAAATCCAAGTAAAGGAAAAAACTCCGGGTTGAGTACAGGAAGGATCAGAAGCGGCGTAAGCGTTTTCTTTGGATCCGTCGAAAGGGAAAGGACTGACATTTCCCGGATCTTCGGTCAATACCAGCGAGCTGCCCGAATTGAGCCTCATCCAATTGTCGCCATCCCAAATGTAAAGTCCGACGCCCGTCGCGACGTTCGTATTATACACAATGGCGCCTCTCAGCTCTTTGTTTATATCCTGTACTTGAGTGATCCCTACGAATCCAACATTCGGAATCTGTCCTAAATCAGGAAGATCGACATGCGAAAGCAATAATCCCCCTGTCGCTGTACTGTTCAAATCGAGAAGCGCTCCCGCTTGAGGGTCGGTTAATCCGCCAATAGTAACTTGAGATTGGGCATCTTTCATAGACAGCGCCATCACGGCTGTCAAGAAAAATAGTGAATAAAGTGTTGTTCTCATTTTAATAACATGTTTTTTGGGTTTAAATCTATTTCTATAGTTAATTTTGTTCTTTATTCGTCTATTTTTAGAACAATACAGCATAGGCAATACTATTTTAGTTTTGCTTACTAATTAATGATTCTATTAATGTAATTAGGATATAAAAAAACTAAGTGGGAGAGATAGTTTTGATAAAATTATGAAATACATTGCAAATATAGTGCAATCTATCGTATAAAACAAAAATATTCACAAAAATTAAATATAATTTCAGAAATCAAACGAATGGAAGATAAAACTATTGAAGCGCAAAGTCGGTCGTTGCGAATGCAAAACTCTCATAATGAGCGGATTTAATGTATTGATCAGACCACAATAGTTAAACTTTATTAAAACGCAGAAAATATATGCCAAATAATTATGTTATATAACATATTTCATTTATCTTTGCACTGTGTTTTTCATGGTATTAGATTTAAGGTTAACAATGAAGATTGGTTGTCGGGAAGACAACCTTTTCTTTTTTAAACCCTTTTGCAGAAAAATAAAGATGGAAGTAAAGCGGTAAAGCCTCAAATCAGGTAAAAATAATCTCATCAATCACCTTCCGGCCGGCCTGTTGGTTAAGGGTACCTATCAATTGTTCGCGGTGCATCATCAACTCGCTTTTCAACACGGCCGACTTTAGCTTTACATAAAGCGTCCGGTTTTTGATAAATAAACCGGAAGTATAACGGGTAACAGCGGGATTCATCGTATTCCAATAATCGATCAATCGCGTTTCGGCCAGTTTATCAGCCATTTGAGGATTATCCTCAAAAAACTGCGCTAAAATTTTTCCGATGGGTTGCGAATCCGTTTTCTTCATTTTTTTTCGATGATGGCTCCTCTATCTACCTGAAAAAGTTTGTAAGGATGCGACATTCCGGCCAGCGTTTCATCCAAATGTTTGCGGTTGGTATCGGTAATAAATATTTGTCCGAACTCGGGTTGAGCGACCAATCGGACAATTTGTTCAACCCTACCCGCATCTAATTTGTCAAATAAATCGTCCAGCAACAAAATGGGCGTAGGAGAACCCTTCTGAACCAAAAAACTAAACTGCGCCAGCTTTAAGGCAATCAGGTAGGTTTTGTTTTGTCCCTGCGAACCGGTCTTGCGAATTAAATATTTGTCTAACAAAAAATTAAAATCGTCTTTATGAATGCCTGCACTCGTATAACCCAGCAGTTTGTCCCGTTCGCGTTTTTCAGACAGCAAAGAAGCAAAAGAAGCGCCGTCTAATTGCGATTCGTATTGCAAATCTACCCTTTCGTGTTCGCTACTGATAATATTGTAATATTTTTTGAATACGGGTAAAAAATCCAGAATGAAATTTTTTCTTTTTTCATAAATCCACTTTCCGTAATGAACCAATTGCTCTTCCCAGATTTCAAAAACGGATCTGTTTTCGGGAGTATCCGAAAGCAAGGCGTTTTTCAACAGAAAATTTCGCTGCAGCAGCGCTTTATTGTAGTGGATAAGCGCTTGCAAATAAATTTTATCATATTGACAAATAAGCATATCCACAAATTTTCTCCGTTCGTCGCTTCCGCCTTGAATCATCAAGGCATCAGCTGGAGAAATCATCACCAACGGAATCAGACCAATGTGTTCGGAAAGGCGCTCGTATTCTTTCTTGTTCCGTTTGAAAACTTTTCGCTGTTTCCGTTTGATTCCGCAATAAATTTCTTCTGTTTCTTGTCCCTCTTCATAACAGGCCTGCAAGATAAAAAAATCTTGTCCGTGCCTAATCAATTGCATATCGGGGAGATTGGTGTAATTTTTCGTAAAAGAAAGATAATACAAAGCATCCAAAAGGTTCGTTTTCCCCATTCCGTTGTCGCCGAAAAGGTAATTCATTTTAGGAGAAAAAGAAAGTTCAGTTGCTTCAATATTCTTGAAATTGAGTATCGATATTCTGTCAATAATCATTCAACCGTTCATCTTCATTGAATAATTTGTTTGATTGCTCCTGTATTGGGGTAAAAATAAATCCGGATAAGCGCCTTTTTATTTTCTAATAACGAAGGACTTAATACTTGAGTGGAACCAAATTGCGTAACAATAGCCGTTATGGAGTAAATTTTTTTTGTTCCGTCATAAATGTTTACTTCCGCTTGTCCCGGAAGATTATAAACAATACTCTCGGCTTCCTTCGGCTTCTTTTTTGTTCCCGATTCCTCTATTTCGCTCATTTCTTTTTCTCTCGTATTCAAATCCTTCAATTGAATATAAATAGGCCGTCCGCTCAAGTCATCGGCATCTACCGCTCCATAATAGGTTGAAAAACGAAAAAGAACTTTTTGTTTCCATTCTTCGCTGGGTTCGACAGTCAGTTGTTTCGTGCGTTTGATTGTTTCGCTCGATCCGGTAAACAATTCGGTCCATAACCTTTCCTGCAAATCCAAGTTACTTAGGATAATCTTCATGGCTTCTCCGTCTTTCGGTACATTTTCGACATCTCCCGTCAGGATATCCTGACGGCTTTCTCTTATTTTGTATATATTTTTCGCAGCTACTTCAGCCATTTTACTGGCCGAACCGGCGCGGAGATATTCTTCCGTAAAAACAGACTGAGGATTTGCTGCCGGCGTATTGGACGTATTGGACGGAGAAACGGCTGGAGCCGTTTTTCGATATACCGGTTCATCGGGATATTCCGCATTAATGCTGCAAATAACGCCATCTTCGGTGAGGTACGCAAAAGGAGCGAACGTTTTAGTTTTAAAAAAAATCAGGTACGTTTGATCTTTGTTCGGAACGCCCGTTTCGGTCAATGAGATATCTCCCAGCGTATAATACGTCCGGTCTTCCATAATAATATTCGATTCGTCGATTCCCAAGTAACGGGAAGCGTATTTTGCATACGGGCCTGCTTTCTGCCGAATTTCGTTGTATTCAACCTCTATTTTAAAAATTGTTTTCGGCAGCATGTACTGAATTCCATAATTATTCGCTTCCAAAGCGTTCACCTTTACTACTTTGGTTTGAGCAAACAGCGGATTCGCCAGCGAAAAAACGCCCGCAGCAAGCAGAAGAAATTTCTGCGTATTTGTCCTCATTTTAGTTATCCTATTCATTAGGCTATAATTAACTTAACAATCAATATTGCATACAAAAATAAGAAATTTTGTTCCTATCTCATAAAATTTGTGCGGAATTTTATTTGCTTAGAACGGATATCCGACTGCGATATGCCAAGCAAAATTTTCCTTGAAATTCGGATAAAAGATCGTCCACCGTTCTTTTCCCTGTTTTGCTGGATTATATGCTTTTTCCCCGCAATCGAAACGTACCAGAAAATAGTCGAAATCGAGGCGCAATCCCAATCCATAACCCAAAGCAATTTGTTCGAGAAACGTATTCAGTCTGAATTTGCCTCCTTCCTGTCCATCATAATTCTTGATAGTCCATATATTGCCGGCGTCGATAAAAGCGGCTGCTTCCAATTTCCAGAAAAAGCGCGTACGGTATTCTATGTTGAGATCCAGTTTGATATCTCCAGATTGGTTGAAAAACGAAGTCGATTCATTGGGAACATAACTGCCGGGACCCAATTCCCGTACCGCCCAAGCTCTAATGCTGTTGGCTCCTCCCGAATAATACCTTTTTTCAAAAGGGAGCATTTGAGAATTAGCGTATGGGATGCCGATGCCTCCTCCTATCCGCCAAGCAATGGAATTTTGTCTGTCGATCACCATTGTTTTCGTATAATCAAAATCTCCTTTTACAAATTGGGCGAAAAGCGTTTCAAATAATTTATAGGAACCGTATTCGTTTTTTTTTCGTCCCAACAAGGAACTAATTCCATACAAGGTATTTCCAGCCAATTCCAGAGAAAAACGAAACGAATGGGCGTCTTTGCTTTTTAGCAAGGGATCGAAAGTTGTTTGGAAAAACGAATAACTGGAACCCACAATAAATTGTTCGGTATATCCGAAATATTCGGCATTGCGGGGCAAATTTTGTTTGAAAACTTCGTCGATACGGGGAAGATATACATAATCGACGCTCAACAAATCGAATTGGTGATGCGCCGACGTATTGTTTCTCCCCTGCCATTGGTAACGAATTCCTCCCGACAGCAACGTGCGGTCGTATTCGGGTCGCGTTTGATAGTTGAAACTTAAAATAAATTCGGTGGACGTCCGCATTCTCCGCAAAAAAGAACTTTTCACAAAAGGAAAAAGAATTTTGGGAAGATGAATTGAGGTTTCTCCTCCCAATTCCAAATAGGGATTGGAAAAATTGTTCATCGACTCATAAGCTCCGCGCACTTGCATATTGAATGCTTCGGCTCCTCTGAATAAATTTCGATGGGTATAACCGACGGAAGTAGCAACGCCTAAATTGCCCGAAGTGTTGGTGCCTTCCACCGAAAATGAAACGGTCTGCTTCTTCGCCGGAATCGTAAAAATGTACGAATCAAGCCATAACGAATCATTGAATTCTTTCTGGTTGTATTGTATGTGCGCATTGCTCAACGCGCGCAAATTGGAAAAAGAAGAATGCGTCAAATCTTCCCTCAATTGCGAATACTGTCTTCCCGGTACAATGAAGCAATTGTCTAACAAAGTTTTCGCCTTCAAAGAAGGCTTTTTCCCTTTGTAATAGAGGGTATAACGATCGCTTACAATGCTGTCGCTTTTGGGATAAGTATGAATGTCAATCATCTCCAATGGATTGTAATCCAAATAGATATAAACTTTGTCGTAATAAAATTTTTTGAAAGGAGCTATTGTATCGGCGGCTGCATTCGTTTTCAGCAGGGGTATTTTCAGGGTTAAATCGACAGCATGGCTGTTCAATGAACTATCGGCATCATACGTAATATTTTCTTTATAAAAGGCATAATATCCCCTGTTCCGTAAAATATTAGTCAACCGTCCTCTTTCGTCATTCAACAGATTTCGGTCAAACAACATTCCTTCTTTTACCAGAGAGGTCCGCATCGTAGAAGATTCTCCGCGAATCCGAGTAAAAGGTTCGCCTTCTCTTCCATACAATTCCTTGTAAATGGAAGAGTCTTCCACGGCGGTAGCATAGTGGCGGATATGGTAAGGTTCGTTTCCTTGAATTCGATAAACGACGTTGGCCTTTTTGTTTCGCAAAGAAGTTTTTGAAGCGACGTCCACATGAAGATAACCCTTGTTGACAAACAATTTTCTGAATTCAGATTCTGTTTTGTCTACCAAAGTCGAATCGAAGATAACCGGTTCTTCTCCAATTTTTTTGATAAACCGGTTGATCCACTTTGTAGAATCTTTTCCCGACAGGTTATATACATTAAACATGGTTTTGTACACTCCAAACATTTTGTAATTCGGCAATTGCCTTACATACGGTTTCAATTCAAGGCTCTTGTATTCCGGAATATCGGATTCTATTTCGACTTTGTCCAAAAGATATTCTCCTTCCGGCACAAATTTAGTCGAACCACAGGCATACAAACCTATTGTAACCAAGACTATTATCCATTTCAAAAAGAGTTTAACCAACTTTATATCTGCAAATATTTTCCCCATTTACTAAAATTTCCACGCAAAGGTAATTACTCCCAGTGAATTCCCTTCAAGTTCGCGACATAATTTTTTACAAGAAACAGCCGTCATTGATTTTCCCGTGGGTTGAAACTATCGAATCATCCCTGCCTGGGGTATCACATCGTCGATCGGGAGAACGCGTATTTTTTCCTGATAAATGGTGAAATTGGCTACTAAAACGGGCGTTTTGTTTTTGCTTGGCAAGTGCAGATTTCCATATACAGAGATTATCCGCCGATTTTTCGGCGCTGCATATTGCGTAGTAAACCATCCGTCGTGCATGATCGTATCTCGCCGAACCCAATTCGTATCGTTGTATTGAACACAAAAAGTGAGAACGGGTTTGATCGAATCGTTTATTCCGATAGTTAGCAGTTTCAATTGGTAGTTTTGCAGGGCATCGAGACGAGTCGTATCCAATCGGAATGGCCGGATATTTTCACCCCTCCTCGAACAGAGCATGAAAACTGGCGAAGTTTGTAAAAAAATCGTATCTCGGACCGTTAATTCGTCTTGGATTTTTTTCCGTTCTTTCTCCAAATCGCGAATCAGTAAAGCATATCTTTCGGCCACCTTATTGTTTACCTTGACGTATTTTTCCAAATTGGCATTGTACCAAACCAATGAAGTATCGAAGGTTTGTTCCGATATCCCATGCTTTTGAAATACGGAATGAAGCAATTGCTGTTTCCGTAAAGAATCGGAAAAAAAGACGGAATTATTTTCCCTGATCTCTATTTCGGCAATATACAGATCAAACAAAACATCTTCCATTTTTTTATCCGATAATACGTTTAGGGGACGATTTCCGCAAGCTGAAAATAGCATAACGGGTAAAACAAAGAAAAAGATTTTTTTCACTTTTGTTTACATGTTAAATGATAAATTCTGATTATCCGAAATTCTTAGAATTTGAAACTCTTAGAAAATGTGTTCCGGTAAAAAAGCGCTACAACAAAAATTCCCACGCTAATAAAGGCATCTGCTAAATTAAATATGTAACGAAAAAAAACAAATTCGGTTCCCCCCGCCCATGGAATCCACGAAGGCCAGATAAATTCAAATAAGGGAAAGAAAAACATATCGACTACTTTTCCATGCAACCAAGTGCCATATCCTCCTTCCGGCGGAAACAAAGCGGCTACAGAATAAGGCGTACTCTCGCTGAAAATCACTCCATAGAAAATGCTGTCGATAATATTTCCGATGGCGCCGGCAAAAATCATGGAAACAGCCAAGATGTATCCCAAGCTAAAATCATTTTTTACCAACTGATAGAGATAGTAAACGATCCACAAAGAAGCGGCAATGCGAAAAATCGAAAGGAACAGTTTTCCTATTACCTCGATTCCCATGGCCATACCATTATTTTCTACAAACCGGATCAGAAACCAATTTGTAACTGTTATATCTTCATACAACATCATGTGGGTTTTTACCCATATTTTAACGATTTGATCTGTAAGAAGAATCAATATAATAAGAACAAGGGCGCAGAAACCTTTTGATAATTTCATCTATTTTTGGCCTTGTTTAGCTTCTATACTCAAAGTAGCGTGCGGTACAGCGCGAAGTCGTTCTTTAGGAATCAATTTACCGGTTTCTCTGCATATACCATACGTTTTATTTTCGATGCGCACCAAAGCGGCTTGTAAACTCTGAATGAATTTCATTTGGCGTTGCGCCAAGCGGCCGGCTTCCTCTTTCGACAAAGTAGCGGCGCCTTCTTCCAAGACTTTAAATGTGGGAGAAGTATCCGTTACGTCGTTTCCATCGGTATTCATCAATGTCGCCTTCAATAAATCATAATCCCGCTTCGCCGCTTCCAATTTGTCCAAAATAATGGAACGAAATTCTTCCAATTCCGCATCCGTATACCGTGTTTTTTCACTCATGATTTTAAAATTTAATTTGTCAAAATTACTATTTTTATTTGAAAATACAAATTATCGAACTGAGAAAGAAGGCTTCAATTCAATTTGATTCAAGCAATTATTCTGTTTTTTCTACTTTTACCCATAGTTTGAAATCGTCCATATCCAATTCGATTCCTTCTGTTAAGCGCTCCAAACTCACATTATTAGCAAGCACTTGATTGGCAATGTATTGCCTATATTCTTCAACCGCTTCGTTGATGCGGGAATCCGATTGGAGGATGACATTGATTTTATCCACAATTTCGTAGCCTTTCGATTTACGGACATTTTGGATGCGGTTTACCAATTCGCGGGCGACGCCTTCTTTTTTCAACTCTTCGGTCAGAGTAATATCTAAAGCGACCGTCAGTTTTCCGTTGTTTGCAACCAACCATCCCGGAATGTCTTCCGAAATAATTTCTACATCGTCAATGGTAATTTCCACTGTTTGACCGGCCACCGGAACTTGGAGGCTGCCGGTTTGTTCCAATTTCAAAATGTCTTCCTGGTATATTTCAGTCAAAGCATTCGCCAAATTTTTCATTATCTTGCCGTAACGAGGACCTAATTTTTTGAAATCGGGCTTGATTTTCTTCACCAGCATGCCGGCTGTATTGTTCACATAATGGATTTCTTTGACATTTACTTCATTCAAAATCAACGCATGGACTGCTTCGATGGCTTCCTTTTGGCGTTCATCCACCACCGGAATCATCATCGAAGACAAGGGTTGTCGAACTTTGATATTCACTTTGCGGCGCAAGGCCAATACCATGGAAGAGATGTCCTGCGCCATTTGCATCCGTTCTTCCAAATCCTTATCAATCAAAGATTCATTTGCTACGGGAAAATCCGATAAATGTACAGAATGCTCCCTGTTCCCCGTCAAATCCATGTAAAGTTTGTCGGCATAGAATGGAGCAATCGGCGCCATCAATTGGGCAACCGTTTTCAAGCAAACATACAATGTTTGATAAGCCGAAAGTTTATCCGCGTCCATTTTGCCGCCCCAAAAACGTTTGCGATTCAAGCGGACATACCAGTTGCTCAGGTTGTCGTTGACAAAATCATTGATCAACCGCCCTGCCCGCGTAGGTTCGTAAGCCGCATATTGTTCGTCTACTTCTTTCACCACGGAATTCAACAAGGAAAGAATCCAGCGATCAATTTCAGGACGCTCTTTCCACGAAACATCCGCTTCTGTCGTATCGAATCCGTCGACATTGGCATAGAGGGCAAAAAATGAATACGTATTATATAAAGTACCAAAAAATTTACGGCGCACTTCTTCAACGCCTTCTATATCGAATTTCAGGTTATCCCAAGGCGAAGCATTGGTAATCATGTACCAACGCAGAGGATCGGATCCATGAATGGCAATTGTCTGGAAAGGATCAACAGCGTTGCCCAAACGTTTAGACATCTTGTTGCCGTTTTTATCCAAAACCAATCCATTGGAAACGACCGTTTTGAAAGCTACGCTATCGAATACCATCGTTGCGATTGCATGCAAAGTAAAAAACCATCCACGCGTTTGATCCACGCCTTCCGCAATAAAATCGGCTGGGAATATTCCGTTCAAATCTTTTGTTTCGAAAGGATAATGCACTTGCGCGTACGGCATAGCGCCCGAATCGAACCAAACGTCGATGAGATCGGCTTCCCGCTTCATCGGTTTTCCGGAAGCGGAAACCAAAACAATCCGGTCGACATAGGGACGGTGTAAATCTAAGTTTTCCGGATGGAGCGTTAACGGATTTTCTGTCATGAATCCGGCCGCTACCGCTTGGTTGATTTCGTCGGTTAATTCTGCCAGCGAACCCATGCATTTTTCTTCCGTTCCATCGTCAGTACGCCAAATCGGAAGAGGCGTTCCCCAATAGCGAGAGCGGGATAAATTCCAGTCTTGAAGATTTTCCAACCATTTGCCAAAACGTCCCGAACCGGTGGACTGCGGTTTCCACTGGATTGTATTGTTTAATTCAATCATGCGGTCTTTCATGACCGTTGTCCGGATAAACCAACTATCCAAAGGATAATATAATACCGGTTTATCGGTGCGCCAGCAATGCGGATAATTGTGCACTCGTTTTTCGATTTTGAAGACCCTGTTCTGCTGTTTCAGCATGACGCAAAGGTCTACATCCAAAGTAGCGTCGTTTTCCGTTAAATGGGGATCGTAGGAATTTTTCACAAAACGTCCGGCAAATTCGCTGTAAAGCGAAAGATTTATATGGGTTTTTACAAAATCTTCATCCAAATCGGCACAGTTGAAAAATTTTCCGGTCAGATCGACCATGGGGCGGCGGTTGCCGTCTTTGTCGATCAACATCAGAGGCGGAACATCGTTCTGTTTGGCCACGCGGTCGTCGTCTGCGCCGAAAGTAGGCGCAATATGGACCATTCCGGTACCCTCGCTTGTCGTAACAAAATCGCCTAGTATGACGCGGAAAGCGCCTTTGCCCGGATCTACCCAGGGAATCAACTGCTCGTATTCCATCCCTGCCAATTCGACGCCTCTCCAGGAACCCGCGATTTGAAAAGGTATGAGTTTATCGCCCGGACGATAATCGTTCAGATTACGGTCGGCTGCTTTTTCGTTGAAATGAGCCGGTACCAAATCTTTGGCCAATATAGCTGTCATGGGTTTCCCACTGTAAGGATTGTAGGATTGAACCGCTACGTATTCAATATTTGCCCCTACACAAAGGGCTGTATTCGAAGGCAATGTCCAAGGAGTGGTAGTCCATGCCAAAAAGAAAGCTTCCCCAAAACCGGACATTTCCGGCAAGGGATTGATTATTTTGAACTGAGCGACGCAGGTAGTATCTTTTACGTCGCGGTAACATCCCGGTTGGTTCAATTCGTGCGTACTCAATCCTGTTCCTGCGGCGGGCGAATAAGGCTGAATGGTATACCCTTTATATAATAAATCCTTTTTGTAAAGTTCTTTCAGCAACCACCACAAGGTCTCGATATACCGGTTATCGCAGGTGATGTAAGGATTTTCCATGTCGACCCAATATCCCATTTGATCGGTCAAATCCTCCCATTCCTTCGTATATTTCATTACATCCCTCCGGCAGGCGGCGTTGTATTCTTCTACGGAAATTTTTTTGCCAATATCTTCTTTGGTGATTCCCAGCGTTTTTTCCACACCCAATTCTACCGGCAGTCCATGCGTATCCCAGCCCGCTTTCCGTTGCACCAAAAAACCTTTCATGGTTTTATAGCGGCAAAATAGATCTTTAAGACTTCGGGCGATAACATGATGGATTCCCGGCATTCCATTGGCCGAAGGAGGCCCTTCATAAAACACAAACGAAGGAGCATCTTTTCTGATTTCCAAGCTTTTATGGAAAACGTCGTCTTCTTTCCATTGTTTCAATATCTCCCGATTGATTTCCGCTAAATCAAATCTGTTATATTCAGCAAATTTTTTATCCATATCGTCAACACTCAACAATAACCAGCTTTCATAAATTAATAACCAGCTTTCATAAATTGAGGTGCAAAGGTAATGATTTTTCTTCAAACCAAACAAACAATCAAAATTCCAGATAAGGAGCGATGCGAACCCAATCTTCAGGAGTAAATTCTTCCAACAGTTTCAATTCGTCGATTCCGGTTAATTTTCCTTTCTTTTTCCGCATTTCCAGAATGGCTTTTGCCTGATAAAAATTGATATAGGGATGCGCCTTCAGTTTATCCAAAGAAGAGGTATTTACTTGAATACGGATTATTTGATTTGGATCTACGCTCAAATACGGAATTATCCTGTCATACAATTCCTCGTACATTCCGTACACTTCTTGCAATTGTTCGATTCGGTGATAACCTCCCAGCAATTTACGGTAAGCAATGATTCGTTTGGCGAAGGAAGAACCGATTCCGGGTATTTTCATCAAATCCAAGGAATCCGCCGTATTTAATTCGATCATGCTTCCTACCGGCAGTTTTTCCGTTTTAGGATAATTTTTAGGAACGGCCGGCGCCAGGCTGTCTTTTTCCCGAACATAGTACGTTTTTGGAGAAGGTTGCGAAGGCAAATGATAGTAAGTTTTACGGTTTTCCTTCGGTTTGGAACGAAACAAAGGAGTATAGGCTTCTTCCCGCGTTTCGGGCGAAGCATTTTCTCCGTCCATTTTTTCTGCAAACGCTTCCTTTTCAACCGGTTGAAGATTCGATTTAGAGGAAGAAAAAAAGAATTTTCCCGCTAACACGCCTCCAATAAAGACTATTAAAAGGAGAATTCCCTGACGTTCGCGACGCGAAAAATAAAAAAAATCTTTCCACATGATAATGTTTGGTTAAATTAAATAATTGGCTTAAAGCTGTTTCAAAGGAACGCAGATAACAGGAATTATCTGCGTTCCAAATTATCTGCGTTCAAAGTCCCAGTTCTTTTCTGATTTTCTCCACATAATCCAGTTTTTCCCACGTAAATAACTCTACTTCAAGCGATTTAATCGGTTCTTCGTTATATTTTGAAGTAAAAACTTTTCTGACGACTTCCGGTTGGCGTCCCATGTGTCCATAGGCAGCGGTTTCCAAATAAATTGGATGACGGAGTTTCAAGCGATTTTCGATCGCTTTGGGACGCATGTCGAAAATGGCAGCCACTTTCTCCGCTATTTGACTGTCGGTCAAGGAAATTTTACTTTTTCCATACGTATTCACAAAAATACTCATTGGTTCGGCAATTCCAATAGCATAAGCAACTTGTACCAAAATTTCGTCGGCGACTCCTGCAGCTACCAAATTTTTGGCAATATGACGGGCGGCATACGCAGCCGAACGATCGACCTTGGAGGGGTCTTTTCCCGAAAAAGCGCCGCCTCCATGCGCTCCTTTTCCGCCGTACGTATCCACGATGATTTTTCTTCCCGTTAATCCAGTGTCGCCATGAGGACCGCCAATCACAAACTTGCCGGTTGGATTGACATGGTATTTGATTTTATCATTAAACAAAGCCTGTACATGCAATGGATATTTGGCTTTTACCCGTGGAATCAAAATTGTTTGAACATCTTTCGTGATTTTGATCTGCATCGCCTCGTCCGTATCAAATTCGTCATGTTGAGTAGAAATGACAATGGTATCGATGCTTTCGGGCGTTCCGTTGTCGTTGTATCGAATCGTCACTTGTGATTTGGCATCGGGACGAAGATAAGGCATCAGCTCGATTTCGTTTTTGCGGATATGGGTCAATTCGATCAACAGTTGATGGGACAAATCCAAAGGCAAAGGCATATAGTTGGCCGTTTCATTGGTTGCATAACCAAACATCATACCTTGGTCGCCCGCGCCTTGATTGAGCAAATCTTTCCGTTCCACTCCCCTATTAATATCGTCCGATTGTTCATGAATAGCGCTCAAAACGCCGCAAGATTTTGCTTCAAACTGATATTCGCTTTTGGTATAGCCTATTTTTTCAATTACTTTCCGGGCTACGTCAGGAACATCTACATAAGATTTTGATTTTACTTCTCCAGCCAATATTACCTGGCCAGTGGTCACTAATGTTTCGCAAGCTACTTTGGAATCAGGATCGTATGCCAAAAACTGATCTAGTAGAGCATCTGAAATTTGGTCGGCCACTTTATCGGGATGACCTTCAGATACCGATTCGGATGTGAATAAATAACTCATAAATGTTGGTGTTTAAAAATAAAAAAATCTGATAATTGTTTATCAGAAAGCGAAAGGAAATTGTTTGACCAGAACCGAATGATGGTTTTTAGCATTTTTTTTCGTGGTTGCAAGCATACAAATCTTTCCACTTTCTAATTTGGGAACAAAAGTAATAAAAAAAATGAAGAAAAAACCTTCGGATTCACTTTTTTTTCAATTAAATTTTCAAATATTCTTTTGCTTTGTAAGTCAATAGTTTTTATCTTTGTCTCGGTTATAATAGCTTTTAGATTTTCTATGACACTGACTCCACTTGAAGATGCCATTGATTTTTATTGCGGGAAGTTGACTAAGCTCGATGAAAATCCGAACCCACACGACGACACGCGCTTGTATGCTATTGCCTATCATTCCTACAAAAGCAACGTTCCGGTAACGGTTGAAATGTTTTTTAAATGTTTGAAAATCAATAAAAAACTCAATTACCATTCAGATGAAACTTTAATAACCTTTGCAGAAAACAAAATAAAGAGAATCAATTTTGCAAAATATATTTTGAGTCGAATGCCGGGATGGATCGTATAGTCCTATTTTTTGTTTTCAGTTTTTCACCCAATCCCTAAAAAGTTATTGTTTTATTTTATACCTTTGCAGTCTGAATTTATTTTGTCCTGTGGTGTAATGGTAGCACATCGGATTCTGGTTCCGCTTGTCTGGGTTCGAATCCTAGCAGGACAACAAAATACGTTATCTCCCTTTATCTATACTAAGCGTCTCAAATAAATACACATTTATAAATTTAAAATACTTATAATCAAATGAATAAATATAAATATTAAAACTTATCAGTAAATAT